>DXWR01000007.1 GCA_019416775.1 Oscillospiraceae bacterium
GTCCCAGAGAGAGGGATAAATTTACCCAATTAAAGGCCAGTCCGAGATGAAACCATCCCAGCAACGCTAAAATCCCGCTGCCTGCCAATAAAAGAAAAAGCAGTCCTTTTACGCCAACATGGCGGGATTTGCAGTAGTACAACTGCACCAATAAGCAAATCCCGCTGACGCCACAAACGATCCAACCAAAGTTCAACGCCATCCCTCCTGCTTACTTCCTTGTTATGGATATGTTGCCACAAGGAGCCATATGACAAGCTGGCAAAAATCTCCATATTGCCCTCTTGACCGATTCATGGGAAATGTAGTATAATTCATCTAATAACCACAAGGAAGCAACAGTAATCGACAGAACAGAAAGGAAGCGGAGCGCCTATGTTAGAAACTGATTTCAACAAAAAGTTCGTAAAAGAAGGACTCACCTTTGATGATGTTCTTCTGATTCCCGCCGAAAGCCATGTACTCCCGGCTGACGTCAGCGTACGTACCCGTTTGGCAAAGGATATCTGGCTAAATACGCCGGTGATCTCCGCCGCTATGGATACCGTAACGGAATCCGCCATGGCGATTGCCATTGCCCGGGAAGGCGGTATTGGCGTCATTCATAAAAACATGAGCATTGCTGAACAAGCCGATCAGGTAGATCGAGTCAAGCGCAGTGAAAACGGCGTCATTACCGATCCCTTTTCTTTGAATGAAGACAACTATGTCTATGAAGCCAACGATTTGATGGCCAAATACAAGATCAGCGGCGTGCCGATTGTAGAAGGCAAAAAATTGGTGGGTATTATCACCAACCGGGATCTGAAGTTCATGGACGACTTCAATGTACCGATCCGGGACGTAATGACCAAGGAAAAATTGATCACCGCCCCCATCGGCACCACTTTGGAAGAAGCCCAGCAGATCTTGAAAAAGCACAAGATCGAAAAGCTGCCTCTGGTGGACGATGAAGGCAACCTCAGCGGCTTGATCACCATCAAGGATATTGAAAAAGCCTATCAGTACCCCAACACCGCTCGGGATAAAAACGGACGTCTGCTCTGTGCTGCTGCCATCGGCGTCACCGCCGACGTACTGGACCGAGCCAAAGCTCTGTTGGACGCGCAGGCCGACGTACTGGTTTTGGATTCTGCTCACGGCCACAGCCAAGGCATTTTGGACTGCGTGCGCAAAGTCAAGGAAGCGTTCCCGGACTGCTGCCTGATCGCCGGCAACGTTGCCACTGCGGAAGGCACCCGTGCTTTGATTGAAGCCGGTGCGGACGCTGTGAAGGTGGGTATCGGCCCCGGCTCCATCTGCACCACCCGTGTGGTCAGCGGTATCGGCGTACCTCAAATTACTGCCATTTACGACGCTGCCTGCGAAGCCGCCAAGTACAACATCCCGATCATTGCGGACGGCGGCATCAAGTACTCCGGCGATATTGTCAAGGCCATTGCGGCTGGCGGCAACACCGTGATGCTGGGCAGCCTATTAGCTGGATGCTACGAAGCTCCCGGTGAAACGGAAATTTACCAGGGCCGTTCCTTCAAAGTTTACCGCGGCATGGGAAGTTTAGCTGCTATGAACAATGGTTCTAAGGACCGTTACTTCCAATCCAACAACAAGAAACTTGTACCAGAAGGCGTAGAAGGTCGAGTTCCCTACAAAGGAATGTTGGCCGACACCATTTTCCAGCTCATGGGCGGCTTGAAATCCGGTATGGGATACTGTGGCTGTGCTACTCTGGAAGAACTTCAGAGTAAGGGCCGTTTCATCCGGATCACCGGTGCTGGTTTGAAAGAAAGCCATCCCCACGACATTTTCATCACCAAGGAAGCTCCCAACTACTCCGCCAATATCTAAGCTATTTTACGAGCGCTGCATTTGCGGCGCTCTTTTCTTTTTTCCCGTTCGTTTTCTACTTTCTTTACGGCAGTTTGTTGAAAACTTTTAAGAGATTCTTGGGGAAAGAAAAAAGTTTTTTACAATCTTCTGTCCACTCTGTGGAAATCCTTTGCTCCCTGCTAATGCTCATAGAACAATGAAAAAGCACCCGAGTTCTTCACTCAGGTGCTTTCCTATTTGTAATATTCTACGATTTGTAATTATTTAATCACATCGCAGCCCATGTATTTGCGCAGCACTTCCGGTACGGTAACACTGCCGTCTTCATTCTGATAGTTTTCCAGAATCGCTGCCACAGTGCGTCCCACAGCCAAGCCGGAGCCGTTGAGGGTGTGAACCAGACGGGGCTTTTCTTTGGGGTTGTCCCGGAATTTGATGTTGGCCCGGCGAGCCTGGTAATCTTCAAAGTTGGAGCAGGAGGAGATCTCCTTGTAGGCATTGTAGCTGGGCAGCCACACTTCAATGTCGTAGGTTTTGGCGCTGGAGAAGCCCAAATCACCGCTGCACAACGTTACCACCCGATAAGGCAGGCCCAACTGCTGGAGGCAGTATTCTGCATCGTGGGTCAGACTTTCCAATTCTTCGTAAGAATTTTCCGGACGAGCAAACTTCACCAGCTCTACCTTGTTAAACTGGTGCTGCCGAATCAGACCGCGAGTGTCCCGTCCGGCGCTGCCCGCTTCCGCACGGAAACAAGCGGAATAGGCGCAGTATTTGATGGGCAGATCCTTGCCGTCCAGAATGTCGTCCCGGTACATATTGGTCACCGGCACTTCGGCGGTAGGGATCAGGAAATAGTCGAAGCCTTCGTTCTTAATGGAGAATGCATCTTCTTCAAATTTGGGCAGTTGACCGGTGCCGGTCATAGAAGCACGGTTTACCATATAGGGAGGCAGCACTTCAGTGTAGCCCCGGCTGGTGTGGGTGTCCAGATAGAAGTTGATGACAGCGCGTTCCAATTTGGCGCCCAATCCTTTGTAGAAATGGAACCGCTTGCCGGTGACTTTGGCGGCAGTTTCGGGATCCAGAATTCCCAAATCCTTGCCGATGTCCCAATGGGCTTTGGGCTCAAAATCAAACTTAGTGGGTTCGCCCCAATGACGCATATCGGTGTTTTCGCTGTCATCCAATCCGGTGGGCACCGAAGCGTGAGGAATGTTGGGGATGCTTAGCAGCAATTCACGTTGTCTGGCTTCCAGCTGAGAAACCATCTTGGTGTTTTCCGCAATGGTATCGCTGAGCTTCTTGGTGGACTCCATAATTTCGGAAATGTCCTTGCCTTCCTTTTTCAACTGGGGAATCTGCTTGCTGATGGTCTTCTGCTGATTACGCAGTTGGTCATTCTGGGTGGAAATTTCCCGGCGCTTTGCATCGATTTCCAGAATTTCGTCCACCGCCGCGTCCAGATTGCCGTTGCGGCGCTTTACTGCGTCCTTCACCAAATCGGGATTTTCTCGAATCAAACGAATGTCTAACATAGTGGTCTTCCTCTCTTTTGAATTATTCAAACAATCCGCTGATCTGTTCTACCAGCTGATGCAGTTCTTCTTTGCTGTAATAAGGAATGGAGATGCTGCCCTCCTCTTCCTTGCCCTGAATGCTGATTTTTCGGCCGGTGGTTTCTGCCAATGCAGCTTGGGCTTCCACCAAATAAGTGTCTTGCTGTTTGGGGGGCTTTTCCGGTGCGTCTTTTTTCCGGCAGTATTTTTCCACCTGCCGCACCGTCCAATCCTTGGCTACCACCAACTTTGCCACCTGAGAAATCTCTTCCGGATCATCCAACGCCAGCAGCGCCCGCGCATGACCGGTGGAAAGTTTCCGCTGCCGGACCAATTCTGCTACATCTTCCGGCAGGTTCATCAATCGCAGTGCGTTGGCAATCACCGGGCGGGATTTTCCCACACTATGGGCTACCTGCTCTTGGGTAAAACCGTATTCCTGGATCAGCTGATGGTATCCGGCAGCCTCTTCCATGGGATTCAGGTCTTCCCGCTGCAGATTTTCGATCAAGGCAAATTCCATGATCTGTTGCGCAGAAAGATCCCGTACCACGGCAGGAAGTTCCGTCAAACCCGCCATTCGGGCTGCCCGATACCGCCGTTCACCTGCCACAATCAAATAACTGCCGTCTTCCTGAGCAGTCACCACCAGGGGTTGTATCACTCCGTGTTCCCGGATGGAATCTGCCAACTGTTCCAGCGCCTGCCGATCAAATTCCTTTCTGGGTTGATCCGGATTGGGAGTAAATTCCGAAATGGGGATCATCTGTTCCCCTTGCTGCTCAGAAAATACGCTGTTATCTTCAAATAAAGCTTCCAAACCTTTGCCCAGTCCACGTTTCGCCATGGCATTTCCTCCTTTCCGGGTTATTTCTTTTTGTTATTTTTGATGACTTCCTGGGTGAGATCCAGGTAAGCTTTGCTGCCTTTGCTTCCTTTATCGTAGTACAGCACCGGTTCTCCAAAGGAAGGCGCTTCGCTGAGCCGGACATTTCTGGGAATCACGGTTTTATATACCTTTCCGGCAAAGTACTTCTTGACTTCCTCTACCACCTGCGTAGTAAGATTCAACCGGCCGTCAAACATGGTCAGCAGAACCCCTTCCACATCCAGGGCGTTGTTGTACTTTTTCTTTACCGTCCGCACCGTGGCCATGAGCTGACTCAATCCTTCCAGGGCGTAATACTCGCACTGAATGGGAATCAGTACCGAATCTGCGGCGTTTAAGGCATTCAAGGTAATGAGTCCCAAAGAAGGAGGACAGTCGATGATGATAAAATCGAACTGATCCTTTACTCCGATAATGCCTTTTTTCAGCCGGTTAATCCGATCCGGCAACTCCACCAACTCCACCTCTGCCCCAGCCAAATCCATGCTGGCTGGAATGACCCAAAGGTTGTCGAATTTGGTTTTCTGCACCAGCTGGGAAGCTCTGGTGTTGCCGATCAGCATATTATACACCGATTGCTGCATTTCCCTCTTATTTATCCCCACGCCGCTGGTGGCATTTCCTTGGGGATCGGTGTCGATGAGGAGGGTTTTTTTCTTTTTGCGGCCCAGGGCTGCAGCCAAATTCACCGAAGTAGTGGTTTTCCCTACTCCGCCCTTCTGATTGGCCACCGCAATGATTTTTCCCATGGGTGTGCATTCCTCTTTTCTAACATTACCTGCTTTTTTGTTACCTGCTCCATTATAACACACTTATTCTGAAAAAGAAATGCGTTTTCCCCAATTTTTCAAAAAGTGACTGTAGAAATGTTTCACGTGAAACAGCTGGATTTTGTATTGGGACAAAAAATAACGCTCCGGCTTGATACCGAAGCGCAATCTTATTTGATTTACTTTGGGATGGTTACAATGTATTGAATACAGTCCTCCTTTTCTACCTGTTGGGTTTTGGCGTGAATGCCGGCCTGCTCCATGGCATCCACCGTCTTTTGAAAGCTGTTAAAGAACAGACGGATATCTTTGATAATCATCTTGGGACGTTTATGTATTTTGTCTTTTTTCTGCCGCTTTTCTACTGCCTGTTCCAACTTAGCTACCGTCCATTGATGTTTTCCTGCTAAAGACAGCAGAGCCTGCTGCGCCTCCTCCGGCAAGCCCAATACCGCCCTTGCATGACGCTCGGACAGATGAAACTGAAGAATTAGTGTCCGGCATTCTGGAGAGAGTTTTAATAAACGAAGTTTGTTGGCGATCGTGGACTGTGCCATATTTAATTTTTTTGCTGCCTGTTCTTGGGTAATTCCCCACTGCTCTAACAAGGCCTTTAACGCAGCGGCCTGCTCAAACACATTTAAGTCTTGCCGGTGAAGGTTTTCCACTAAGGCAAGCACTGCGGAGCGCTCCGAATCGGTGTCCATTACAATGGCCTGAATGACGGAGAGACCTGCCAGTTTTGCCGCACGGAGCCGTCGCTCTCCACTAATCAGCTGATATTTTCCTTCCACTCGGCGCACGGTGATGGGCTGCAGTAAACCATTTTCACGAATGGATGCTGCCAGCTGTTCCAATTCCCTTTCTGAAAAAGTACGACGTGGTTGGGCTGGATTGGGTTGAATGAAATCAACCGGCAGCTCCACCACCCGGTTCACTGTTTTGGTCAGCTTGTACTTCACCCAAATCCCTCCTTTACCTTGGATTGTAACACGGACAAAAACAAAATGCCAGAAGATTCGTCGGTCATCCTTCGACTAAATCTTCCGGCATATATGATTTCCCAAAATTTCCTGGTCTTATCCCAAGGGGGATTTTTTGATTTTTCCTGGATTTCTGGGATATTGTTTTGGAGTTTGACGAACTTTTCTAATCCGAAATACACTGCGACGACTGCCTTCCGGCAGGGTGTATTCCTGAACCTCCTCCAATTTTCCTCCCAGGAGACCTATGGCTTTTTTGGCGCGCTCCCCTTCTTCTTGGGGATCAGCTCCCTTCATCGGAAGAAACCATCCTCCCACTTCCACAAAAGGTAGACAGTATTCGCAAAGCAAAGGCAGATTTGCCACCGCTCGGGCAGTGGCCACCTGAAACTGTTCCCGTAAAGCAGGAGCCTGCCCTCCGTCTTCCGCCCGATTATGAATACAGCGAACGTTATCTAATTTTAATTCCTTGCAAACAGTTTCTAGAAAATTGACTCGCTTTTGCAAACTGTCCAAAAGGGTGATCTTCCAATTTGGCTTGAGTACCGCCAGCACCAAACCCGGAAATCCGGCGCCAGTACCTACATCAATCAAAGAAAGGGTTTCCGGCAACGTCCCACTATGACGAAGAAATAAGGCACTATCCAAAAAATGCTTCACCGCAATCTCTTCCGGTTGGGTAATAGCGGTGAGGTTCATCCGCTGATTCCAATCCAGCAGCAGATCACCGTAACGATCCAGCTGTTCTGCCTGAACGAAAGACAACGCCAAATTTTCCTTTTCAAACAGAGAAATTAAATCATTTGGATTCAACATCGTGTTTCTCCTCCCTTCCCTGTCCTTCCAACCAGATCAGTAGCACCGTCACATCAGCGGGAGTAACGCCGGAAATTCGTCCTGCCTGGCCAAGGTTGTATGGTTGAACCTTATTCAGCTTTTCCTGAGCTTCTAAGCGTAACCCAGTAATCTGCTTGTAGTCAGTGCCTTCCGGCAGCCGCTTATTTTCCAGCTTCTTCATCTGCTTCACCTGATCCAGCTGCTTTTGAATATAACCGGCATACTTCAGTTGAATCTCCGCCTGCTCCCACACATCTCGAGGCAGGTCAGGCCGACCGGTGTCCACCACTGTTAAATCCTGATATCGAACCTGAGGACGACGGATCAAATCCGCCAACTTCACCCCAGTGGAAACGGTGGATGTTTCACGTGAAACAAGAATCTCATTGAGCTGTTGGGTAGGAGATAACGTGGTATGCTCCAACCGCTGAACTTCCTGGTCAATCGCTTCCCATTTCGCCAAAAATTTCTGATACCGTTGTTCACTGATTAAGCCAATGCGATAGCCAATGGGAGTTAAACGTTGATCAGCGTTGTCCTGACGAAGCAACAGCCGGTATTCACTGCGGCTGGTCATCATGCGATAGGGGTCCATCACCCCTTTAATGGTAATGTCGTCAATCAAGGTACCGATGTAACTTTCGGACCGATCCATCACCAAAGGTTCCCGGCCAAGCACCTGCATGGCAGCATTGATGCCAGCCACCAATCCTTGCGCCGCTGCCTCTTCGTAGCCAGAAGTGCCGTTGAACTGACCGGCGCCGTACAATCCGGGTAAAGGTTTAAACTCCAACGTCGACTTGAGCTGTTGGGCGTCGCAGCAATCGTATTCAATAGCATATGCGTTGCGCATCACCTCCACCTTCTCCAATCCATGGATGGAATGGAGAAAGGCCAGCTGCACATCTTCCGGCAAGGAAGAGCTCATGCCCTGCAAATACATTTCCTGGGTATCCAGCCCCATAGGCTCAATAAAAAGCTGATGCCGCTTTTTATCGGAAAACCGAACCACCTTATCCTCAATGCTGGGACAGTATCGAGGACCAACCCCTTGGATTCGTTTGGCTTCTCCATAAAGAGGAGAACGTTCTAGATTATCCAAGATAATCTTATGGGTGGTTTCGTTGGTGTAAGCTACATAACAGGATACTTTATTCTTTAATCCATTTGGATCCGTAGTAAAGGAAAAAGGCACAATGGGATCATCACCCTTCTGCTCTTCCAGCTGAGAAAAATCAATGCTGCGCCGGTGAACGCGGCTGGGAGTACCGGTTTTAAACCGGCGGACAGTAATGCCATACTCCGGCAGACGATCGGTGAGACCGCAGCTGGGCAGCTGATTATCGGGGCCGGAAGCATAGTTCACTTCCCCAATGTGAATCCTGGCATTTTGATAGGTACCGGAACAGATGATAGCAGCCTGCACCCGATATAGCATTCCAAGTTTGGTCATCACACCGGTGAGCCGCCCATCTTCCACCAGCAGGTCCACGATTTCACCCTGCTTCAAACAAAGGTTGGGCTGTTTTTCAATCACTCGCTTCATGTAATGATGATACGCCCGGCGGTCAGATTGCACCCGCAGACTATGTACCGCAGGTCCCTTTCCCAGATTCAACATCCGGCTCTGTAAAAAGGTGGCATCTGCTGCTTTGCCCATTTCCCCTCCCAAAGCGTCAATCTCCCGAACCAAATGGCCTTTGGCCGTACCGCCAATGGAAGGATTGCAGGGCATATTGGCCAAACCGTCTAAGCTGAGGGTAAATAAAACTGTCTTGACGCCCAACCTTGCAGCAGCCAAAGCCGCTTCAATTCCTGCATGGCCGGCGCCAATCACTGCTATTTGAAATTCGTCACAAATCTGATTCATAGCAACTTCCTTTACTTTCCCACACAAAAATTCCGAAATACTTCGTCGACCACTGCATCGGATGCTTTCTCTCCGGTCAGCTCCAACAGCGAGGAAACCCCATCGGTAAGATCCACAGTAACAGCATCCAGGGTGTAACCGGCTTCATAGGCCGCCATAGCTTGGGATACACAGTCCCTTGCCCGTGTCACACAACTCCTTTGCCGTTCATTGGCCAGCACTGCAGCACCTTCCTCCAGCTGTACCAAATGAAGCACCTGCTGAATAGCTTGTTGAAGCAGCTCCAGACTCTCGGGATTCTCCACCGAAGTGTGTACAATTTGTTGAAAGCTTTCCTCTAACACCGTTTCATCCAACACTGAAGGAAGGTCCGTCTTATGCACCACTGCAATGGCAGGTACCGGCTGTTTAGAAACCTGATCCAAAATCCGATGGTCCTCTTCTGAAAAAGGACGGGAAGCGTCAAACACTGCTAGAATCAAATCCGCCTCCTCCATCTTTTCCACCGCAAAGTGAACTCCAATCTGCTCTACAGCATCTTCCGTATCCCGGATTCCAGCCGTATCGGAAAGGAGAAGCTGAAGATCCCCCAACTGCACTTGTTCTTCAATGACATCACGGGTAGTGCCAGCAATGTCGGTGACAATGCTCCGCTGGTAACCGGAAAAAAGGTTCATCAAGGTGGATTTTCCTACATTGGGTTTTCCTACAATCACCGTGCGAATGCCCTGGGTGAGCATACGACCATTATCATAGTTTTCCAGTAATTTACTGAATTTAGCATTTATTTCCTTCATGTTTGGTAGGAGAGAAGATTCCTCCAAAGCAGGAATATCCTCCTCTGGATAATCAGCCCAAGCGGAAAGGTACGCACAAAGCTCCAGTAAAGCATCTTTGCATTCCACCACCTGGTGATACAATGCCCCTTCCATTTGAGCTCGGGCGGTGCGGAGGGATTGTTGATTTTGAGCCCCAATCACTTCCATCACTGACTCCGCCTGAGTCAGATCCATTTTACCATTTAAAAAGGCGCGGCGGGTAAACTCTCCCGGTCCGGCGGCAACTGCACCGCACTCCAAACAGCAGCGCAGCAATTGGCGGGTCACATAAACACCGCCATGGCAGGACAACTCCGCTACATCCTCACCGGTATAGCTATGTGGAGCACGATACACCAACACCACTCCATTGTCTAGAACAGAACCATCTTTATTGAGAAAATAGCCGTAGCTTGCCGTATAACCCGGTTTGGAAATCAAATCTTCCCCTTTGGCAGTGCGAAAACAACGGGCGGCCACCTCCAATGCTTCCGGTCCGCTGAGACGAATCACACTGATCCCGCCCACTCCCAGTGGCGTAGCGATGGCGGCAATAGTAGTCATAAAGCAACCTCCTTGTTTCAAAACTCCAACGAAAAAGGAGAGGCATCTGCCTCCCCCTCTCCGACCTGATTGCTTAGAATTCGATCTTGGAATACTTTTTGGCCTTCTTCTCTTCTTCGGTACGTTCCGCTTTCAAAATCTTTTCCATAGTTCCTTCGGTGCTCACCCGCTCCAGGGGATGGTCCCGACGGCTGCTGCGGCGGTCGTAACCGTTTCTTCCACCACTGCGACGGCGATCATATCCACCAGCCGATTTGGGGCGGGGATTGGTGGGCAAAATAATTACCCGACGGTTGGGATCTTCCCCTTTGCTCTTACTGGTGACTCCGTCCATTTCAGTGACCACCGAATGGACAATGCGCCGTTCATAGGGATTCATAGGTTCCAACATCTGGCTGCGGCCGGTGCGGGCTACTTTTACACTGGTGCGCTTTGCCAGATCCTTTAACGCCTTTTGCCGCTTATCCCGGTATTGGCCGCAATCCAAAGTCACCCGGAAATACTTGCCGTCCAACCGGTTGCAAACCAAAGTGGTCAAATGTTGAAGAGCATCCAATGTTTCTCCATGATGACCAATGAGAATTCCCAAATGTTCCCCATTCAGGGTGATGGTGGCAGCTTCTTCACCTTCCTGCACCGTCATGGTAACTCCATCCACTCCCATTTTCTCCAGAATAGCTTTCAGGTATTCCTGGGCAGCTTGGAGCTTCGCAGCATTGTTGCTCTGTCCTTCTTCGGAAGAAACTTCCTTCACAGCTCCTTCTGCCGGAATCGGCGCTTTCGCTTTTTGCACCGGCTCTTCCGGCTTTACCACGGGAGGAGCAGTACGAACGGTTTCCGCTTCCCTTACAACGGTTACCTTCACAATAGCTTGTTGCTTAATCTTGCCAAACAGGCTCTTTTTGGCAGGTTGAATCACCTGAGCATCACACTGCTGGGAAGACACGCCCAGTTCCCGGTATGCCTGTTCCAAAGCTTCCTGTTCGCTGTTGGCAGTGATGGTAATTTCCTGTGCCATAGTCAACGATTCCTCTCTTTCATTCAAAAAGCTTATTGGTCGTCCCCATATTTCTGGCGCATCCGCTCCCGCGCCGCCTTGATCTTATCGGCTTGGGACAGATCCTCCAGATGTTCGTTATCATAAGGTC
>DXWR01000070.1 GCA_019416775.1 Oscillospiraceae bacterium
CCAGCGGGTCCATAAACTTGCCGAAATTGGTGACCAAATCCCGGCTGCGGGCAATCTTCCCGTCGAAAAAGTCGGTGAGGGAAGCCGCCACAAACACCAAAAGCGCCCAAAGGTAGGAAAAGGGAATGGCGTCACACAGCAGAAACAGCACCAAAAAAGGCACCAGTACCATGCGAAACAGGGTGAGACGATTGGGCAGGTTCATCCTTGTTTCCCCCTTTTGGGCATACCAGCTTCCTGACCCAGCAGGTCGCCGTCCATGGTGTCGGTGATTTCCACCTGGATGATCTCTCCGGTGTGGTGGTGCCCCACCGCCTGGAAGAACACCTTGCAGTCAATGTCCGGGGCGTCCGCTTCGCTGCGTCCGTAGCAGCAGCGGTTCATCCGGTCGTACCCTTCCAGCATCACCGGGATGGTGGAGCCGATCTTCCGCTTGCTCAGCCGGTCCATGATCCGTCCCTGGTACTCCATCACCAGTTCCGCCCGGTGCTGCTTCACCTCTTCCTCAATCTGGTCCGGCAGTTTGGCGGCGGGGGTTCCCTCCTCCTGGGAGTAGGCGAAACAGCCCAGCCGGTCAAATTTCATTTCCTTCACAAAGAGGCAGAGCTGCTCAAACTCCCGCTCCGTCTCCCCGGGGAACCCGGCGATCAGGGTGGTGCGCAGGGTGATGCCCGGCACGGTTTGGCGGATGTGAGCCAAAAGCTGTTTGGTTTCTTCTCCCAGCATGGGGCGGTGCATCCGCTTTAACACCCCGTCGGCGCAGTGCTGCAAAGGCAGGTCCAGGTAGGGCAGCAGGGGATTGTCTCCCTTCATCAATTCCAACAGCTGGTCGGTGATCTTATCCGGGTAGCAGTACAGCAGCCGAATCCAGGCAAATTCCTTGATTTCAAAGAGCTGTTTCAGCAGATCGGTGAGGGCGTAACGGCCGTACAGGTCGCTGCCGTAATTGGTGGTGTCCTGGGCCACCAGAATCAGTTCCTTGACCCCTTGGGCCGCCAGGGTTTTGGCTTCCTGGACAATATTTTCCATGGGACGGCTGCGGAAAGGCCCCCGGATGGAGGGGATGGCGCAGTAGGTGCAGTGGTTGCTGCACCCTTCCGCAATCTTTAAATAGGCGGTGTAGGGGGGTGTGGAGAGGACCCGCTCCCCCTCCAAAGGCAGGTCGGTCTTTTCCCCGTACTGTTCTAAGTGGGTGGCTCCGTCCAGCACCTGGTTGACGATCTGAGGGATGCTCTGGTTGGCGCCGATGCCCACCACCGCATCCACCTCCGGGATCTCCTCCAAAATCTGCTGGCGGTAGCGCTCGCTCAGACATCCGGTGACCACCACCGCCTGGATCCGGCCCTCTTCCTTGAGCTGGGTGAATTCCAGGATGTTTTCAATGGCTTCCGCTTTGGCGGCGTCGATAAAGCCGCAGGTATTGATAATCACCACGTCGCAGTCCGCCGGGTTGGGGGTAATGGTGTACCCTTCCCGGCGAAGGTCAGCCAAAATGTGTTCGGCGTCAATCTGATTTTTCGGGCATCCCAGGGACACCATTCCGATTTTTCGTTCCATTTACTCTTCCTCGTTTTCTTCCCAGTTGTATTCGAAAAGGGCTGTTTTTATGTCATCGTAGTCAAATCCCAATCGGGCCAAGGCGGCAAACACCTTCTGCCGGCCTTCCCTGCCCTGACGAAGCTGTTTGGCGTAGCGTTTTTGGATGAGTTTCTCCAACTGCTCTGCGGGGTCCGCCTGGACTGCCTCCAAGCTCTCCTTGGCCAGCTGCCGGTCCAACCCCTTTTTGCCCATCTCCATCAGCGCCCGGCGGAAGGAAAACAGCTTGCGGTTTAGGTAATACTCCGCCAGCTTTTTGGCGTAGGCGGCATCGTCCAGCAGGCCGTACTCCTTGCACTTTGCCACCGCTTCGGCAGCAATTTGATCCGGGTAATGGCGGCGCAGCTTTTGGTACAGCTCCCCCTCGGAATGGTCCCGGTATTCCAGCAGGTAGTAGGCCCGCTCCCGAGCTTTCCGGCGAAGGGCGTCGTTTTTGCACCGCTCCAGCTCCTGGGGGTCGATCTCCTGACCTTCCTTCAGGTGGTGCCTTGCCACGATCTCCCCGTGGAGGATCAGATCCTTCCCCTCATCCAAGGCGATGAGGTAAAAGCCTTTGTCTTTTTCACGAATCTGCTGAATCTTCATAGGGGATTACAGGTCGTCGTCGGTGGGGTCGATGTCCAAAAAGCCTTCCGGCAGATCCTCCGGCGACGGGGCGGAAGACTGAGCTGCCGAAGCCGATTCTTCCGGGGCGGAAGCGCTGTGGGATCCAGCCCCGGTGCGGGCCGCCGCAGCGGCGTCCAGAGCTTCCTGATGGCGGGCGTACACCTGGGAGGCAATCTCTTCCCGAAGATCCTCGTTTTCCCGCAGCAGCTGCTTGACCTTGTCCCGGCCCTGTCCCAGCCGTTCTCCCTTGTAGCTGAACCAGGCGCCGGACTTTTCGATGATGTCCAGATCCACGGCGTAGTCCACGATTTCCCCTTCCCGGGAAACCCCCTCGCCGTACATAATATCAAAAATGGCTTCCTTAAAGGGCGGAGCCACCTTGTTTTTCACGATTTTGCATTTGGTCTTGTTGCCGATGATCTCGCTGCCCCGCTTGATGGCTTCCCCTTTGCGCACCTCGATCCGCACCGAAGAATAGAACTTCAGCGCCCGGCCGCCGGGGGTGGTTTCCGGGTTGCCGTACATAACCCCGATCTTTTCCCGCACCTGGTTGATAAAGATGGCCACGGTGCCGGCCTTGCTCACCACGCCGGTGAGCTTGCGCATGGCCTGGCTCATAAGACGGGCCTGTAAGCCCACATGGCTGTCCCCCATCTCCCCGTCGATTTCACTGCGGGTGACCATGGCAGCCACGCTGTCCAGCACCACCACGTCGATGGCGCCGCTGCGCACCAAGGCTTCCATGATTTCCAGGGCGTCCTCCCCGGTGTCCGGCTGGCTCACCAGCAAGGAGTCGATGTCCACTCCCAGGGCTTTGGCGTACACCGGATCCAGGGCGTGTTCCACGTCGATGAAGGCGGCTTCGCCCCCCTCTTTCTGGGCTTGGGCCACAATTTGCAGCGCCACGGTGGTTTTGCCGGAGGATTCGGGGCCGTAGATCTCAATGATCCGTCCCCGGGGCACTCCGCCGATGCCCAAGGCCATGTCCAGGCCCAGGCTGCCGGTGGAGATGTGCTCCACGTTCATGGTGGTGGCTTCCCCCAGCTTCATCACGCTGCCCTTGCCGAACTGCTTTTCAATCTGGCTGATGGCAGTTTCCAGAGCCTTCTTTTTTTCCTCGTTGGTCAAAGGCTGCTGGGCCGCTGCGGTTTTTTGGTTTTTTTGTTTTGCTGCCATAATGCTCTCCCTACTTCAATAAAC
>DXWR01000071.1 GCA_019416775.1 Oscillospiraceae bacterium
AGCTCCAACTTTTATAAAAAAAGTTTAGAATCCCGCATCACCTGCGTCACACTCGCCCTCGCTCCAAAGAGAGGCAGCCGGCTTCAAACGCACCCCAAAAAGAATCGAACCGGTTCTATTTTTCTTGTTCGAGATGCCCATCTTCTTGACTGCAGTATAAAAATCGACATTATTTCGCACATGTTCTCCCACTCGCTTGGCGTAGCTGCGATAGGTGTCGTACAGCAGACCGGACCGTTCTGTGTAAGACGGACCCAGATCGCAGCAGTCATCCAGAAAGTGGGTCAGCCAATCGTTTTCTTTCATGTACTCTTGGGTTGCATCTTCAACTACCTTGGGGAGTTTGAGTTTATACTCCTTTTCAATCACCCGCTGTGCTCCCTGAATGATCCAGGTGAGGATCGCTCCACCTGCGTTTTGGAAAAGGAAATCGGCATAATTTTTAATGTCCGAATTTCCTTCAATTTTTGCCTGGAACGGAACGACAATCAACCGCCGCCAGGTGCCGGAATCCATTTCTCCCACTCGAGGAAGAAAATTGGTGTACAGCACCAAAGTGTGGCTGGGCGTATAGGAAAAAGGATCCTTATATTTCTTCTCCGCAAAAATCTCATCGGTGGAACAAAGCTGCTTGAGGATGGAACCGTTCAGCAGCAGCCCGCTTTCCAACTCTGCGGCGATGACCAGCCGTTTTCCTTTGGCTTCCGCCAGTTCCGGCTTGATGTTGCGCTTGCAACTCTTGGTCAAAGCGTCGGCGGACAAATGGCCGCTGTAGCTACCCAGCACCTTTGCAATGGAGTTCCAGAAGGTGGACTTGCCGTTCCGCCCATCTCCATACGCAATAATCATGGACTCCACAAACACCTTGCCGATAGCGACCAAGCCCACCACTTCCTGCACATAAGAAATCAATTCTGAGTCTTGTTGGAAAAAGGAATCCAGCGCGGCCAGCCACAGTTCCATGCCCTGGGTGGAGGGATCCACCGCAGTCTGCTTGGTTATCAGATCTTCCGGATTGTGCTTGCGGAGGGATGAGACACCCAGGCGCAGATCACAGGTGCCGGAGGGAGTATTTAACAGGAAGGGGTCTGCATCCAGCATTTTGGGCTCAAAGAGGAACAGGGGCTCTGCCGCTTTTAAGGCTGAGGAAATGCTGTTAAAATTACGTCTCTGCTGAACGAACCGCTGATACGCTTCTGCTTTTTTGAGACGCTCCAAAGCCTTCTTTTGCTTTGGCGTCAGTGACTCCGCTTTCTTTGCGCCTGTAGAGGATACTTCCTGCTTTGCGGCCTTGACCGCCATCTCCGCTTCCTGAAACTGGCGGTCGGTGAGCTCCTGGACACAGCCCTGGGCTTTGGTCCTGGACTCTTCCCAAAAGCTGCCGTTGAAAACTAAAAAGTCGGTAGATGGAGAGTAGCGTAGCATTTTCTGATATTCTCGTGCCAAGACCTTTGCCTGGCCTACATCGGAATAATCTGACGGCTTTAAGGACATCCCTTTGCGATACTGTTCCGGCGGGATGTACCCTTCCTGCCTAGCTATCTTCTGATAGTACCTCTTGGCACTGTTCCAAATGGTGTTCAGTTCTTTTTGCTCCAAGGGCGGCGAGCATCGCTTGGCGGCGCCGGCAAAAATCTGCTTTGTTTCTTCGACATCCCCAAAGCGCAGGAAAGCCCGTGCCGCAGTCAAAAACAAGGTACTGTTGCGCTGTCCCTGGGGAATGACCGCCTGAGCTTTGCCGGAGGCTGGTTTGGATTGGCCATTCCCCAACTCTTTGTGAAATGCAGTCAAGGTTTTGCTTCCTTGGAAAATCTTGACTTCCGGGTTTTCGGTGCCGTAGAAAAACCGGGCGGCATCCATGGCGCTTCGATCAAAGGCGGGGAAATACATCTGCACCTGCTGTTTCATGGCGGCGTACTGCTTGGCACTTTTCACCGGCTGAATGGGAAACAACACATGGAACCGGGGCCGGGCCGGTTTCCCGTCCTTTTCTTTTTGATGGTTTCGGCTGAAGTGGACGGCAAAGGTCACATCTTCAAATGCGGCGGCCACCGTTTCCGGGGTAACCCATTGAGCCGGATCCTCGGAATGGTCGTTGTCGCAGTCCATGGCCAGGCAGTCGCTGACCAGGAAATTTTTCATGCTTCGCCGGTGGTCTGCAAATTCAGAGCAGACATAATCCCGGCTCACCGCCCGAATCAAAGATTCCTCATCGGTTACCTTGATTTCATTGGGGTAGTCACAGTTGGTGTACTTGCCGCAGACATCGGCGGCAAACAGGGTCATGGTTAATTGAACGCTTTCCTTCATTTTTAGACCTCCAAAATAATTACAAAATTCAATGTGCATACGTCATTCATGATTTACAATAAAATGGTGCGGCAAATCCTTCTGCCTGTGTCAAAAGGCCTCTGGCCCAGTCCGGAAGACGGCACATCTGCTTGCAGACTTCTTCCGGCGGCAGTCCTTTTTCCTCCACCACAATCTCATCATGGACATGAAGGACAATGGAACTGGAAGACAGATTTCTCATGGCGTGGGCAAGAAGATCCCGGGCAATCCCTTGGACCATGTTCTCCACCAGCCTGGCGCCGTAGGTTTCCTGCCGCTTCCATTCGTCGCCACTCAAAAAGGTAATGTGGTCCCAGCCCAAAGGATCTGTCTCCACCCGGGGATCGGCATAGACCAGCTTTCTGCCGGAAGGAAGCTGGATGCAAAGAAATCCGTAATCATAATAGAAGCGGATTCCATGGGCTTCTCCCATATCGTGAAAGCGGATCGCCTGCTTTGCGGCTCGATTGACCTGCCTCCAGAAGGCAGTGATGTGAGGGTTGGCCCTTCGCCAGGCGGAAACCATATCGGACAGTTCTTTTTCCGGGATTTCCGATGCCGCAGTTCCCATCATCTTCTTTAGGGCCTGCACCGAACCGCCGTATCCAAGGGCCAGCTCGGCCATCTTGCCTTTCTGGCGCAGGTGGGAATTCTGTCCCTCATTTTCCATCGGAACATGAAACATCCGGCTGGCGCTGGCACAGTAAAGATCTCCGCCCTGGGCAAAGAGCTGATTTCTCCAGTGCTCTCCAGCCAGCCAGGCCAGCACCCTTGGCTCCACGGCATTGTAATCCGCCACAATAAATTCTTTTCCCGCTTCCGGCACCAGGGCGGTGCGAAGCATTTGAGAAAGCAGATAGGGCACATTGGGCCAGCGGGACTGAAGCTCTTTCCATTTTCCGGCACGCACCAATTCTTTGACTTCCGTTAAAGTGGAAAGATCC
>DXWR01000072.1 GCA_019416775.1 Oscillospiraceae bacterium
GAAGTAGAGAATAGTATTATGGCATGGTATCAAACCAATTTAATTTGGATTGTGGAGAGAAAACGATTTTTCACAACGGAAAAGCAGTGGAAAACTTGTCCTTTCCCCGCCTTTTCTTCCAAGAAAGCCCCTGCCGTCTCGTTCCGTCATTTTCCCCAAAACTCTACCCGGTTTTTCCTGAAAACTCCTACGTTTTCCACTCTTGCATCCCGCAATGGTTTGCACTAAAATAAGGCGGAAAACCTTTGTAAAGGAGTCTTGTTTGTGTCCCATTCCTCCATTAAGTCCATGACTTCCGGCAGCCCCTGGAAGCTGATTTTGGGCTTTGCCGTTCCCATGCTGCTGGGGATGATCCTTCAGCAGATCTACAGCATGGTGGATTCCATGATTGTAGGCCAGTACCTGGGGGTGGATGCCTTCGCCGGGGTGGGCTCCACCGGCTCCATCAATTTTATGATCATCGGATTCTGTATGGGGGTGTGCAACGGCATTGCCATCCCGGTGGCCCAGCGGTTTGGTGCCCAGGACCGTCACGGCCTGCGGTGCTACGTGGCCAACGGGGTTTGGCTGGCGGTGATTTTGGCGTTGGTGTTCACCGTCCTGGTCTGTGTGCTCTGCCGGCAGATTCTGATCTGGATGCAGACCCCCGGCAACATTTTGGATTACGCCTACGACTACATCTTCATCATCTTTCTGGGCATCCCCGCTACCATTCTCTACGACCTGCTCTCCGCCCTGATCCGGGCGCTGGGGGACAGCCGCACCCCGGTGGTGTTTCTGGCTTTGGCGGCGCTGCTGAATGTGGGGCTGGATCTGCTGTTTATCATCGCCTTCGGCATGGGGGTGGAGGGAGCTGCCATCGCCACAGTGATCTCTCAGCTCTGCTCCGGGCTGGCCTGCCTGGTGTACATCGTCAAGAAGTTTCCTCTGCTGGTGCCCCGGAAGCCGGACTGGCGGTTCCGTCCCCGGTACTTTAAAAATCTCTGCGGCATGGGCATTCCCATGGGACTGCAATACTCCATCACCGCCATCGGCAGCGTGATCCTGCAAACGGCGGTAAACGGTTTGGGCAGCGCGGCGGTGGCGGCGGTATCTGCCGGCAACCGGGTGAGCAACTTCGCCTGCTGTCCCTTCGACGCTCTGGGCTCTACCATGGCCACCTATGTGGGCCAGAACCTGGGGGCAGGGAAGATCCGCCGGGTGAAGACCGGACTGTTTTCCGGCTGTGCCATCGGCTTTGCCTATTCCATTGTGGCGGCGGTTGTATTGGGAATCTTCGGTTCCAACACCGCCATGATCTTCCTGGACGCCGGGGAAACCGCCATTGCGTCCCAGGCCGGAGAGTTTCTGCGCTGGGCCAGCGCCTTCTACGTGCTGCTGACCTTGGTCAACTGCGTGCGCTTTACCATTCAGGGGCTGGGATACGGCA
>DXWR01000073.1 GCA_019416775.1 Oscillospiraceae bacterium
CAGCAAAGCCGCGGCCGTCACGGGCTTCGTCCTTGGCCATTTCGTGAACGGTGTCGTGGATGGCATCCAGGTTTTCTGCCTTGGCGCGCTTGGCAATTTCAAACTTGCCGGCGCAGGCGCCGTTTTCTGCGGCAACCCGGAGTTCCAGGTTCTTCTTGGTGGAATCGGTGACCACTTCGCCGATCATTTCCGCAAACTTGGCAGCGTGTTCGGCTTCTTCGAAAGCGTACTTGGTGAACGCAGCGCTGATTTCGGGATAACCTTCCCGGTCAGCCACACGGGCCATAGCCAGGTACATACCAACTTCGGTGCATTCACCGGTGAAGTTCTGCTGCAGACCTTCCATAATGTCTTCGGGGCAGCCCTGAGCCACGCCAACTACGTGCTCGGTAGCATAGTTCAGTTCGGTTTCCTTCTGCTCCACAAACTTGGAAGCAGGAGCCTTACATTGGGGGCAGAATTCAGGGGCGGTTTCGCCTTCGTATACATAACCACAAACGCTGCAAACAAACTTTTTCATTTTTCATATCCTCCGTTTCATGGTGACTTAAATTACTTTGAACTTTCAGCGGCGTTCCGCTGTTGTGTCTATATTATACCGGTTTAGTCTAAATTAGTCAAGGGGATTTTTTTGGAAAAAATGCAATTTACAATCTATTCAAAATCGGTAAGTAGCAACTAACATATTATCTCAAAAAAATGAAACAATATCTTTGCAGTTTCCAGGACTGCTAGGCAAAAAGGGGAAACTGTGTTATACTGAAAAGCATCAAGAGGAGGGGAAAACAGCATGGAGCGAATGGAACGGCTGCGGAAAAAGGCGCTGAGCCTGGCAGAACAGCCGGGAGTCTACCTGATGAAAAACAAGGCAGGACAAATCATCTATGTCGGCAAGGCCAAACGGTTAAAATTCCGGGTGGTAAGCTATTTCCGACAGAACAAAGCCCACAACCAAAAGGTATTGCAGATGGTCAGCCAGGTGGAGGACTTTGACTACATCCTCTGCGACAGCGAATTTGAAGCCTTGGTGCTGGAATGCAGCCTGATTAAACAGCACTCCCCCAAATACAACATTTTATTAAAGGACGACAAAGGGTACTGCTACATCCGCATCACCCAGGAAGAATACCCTCGGGTGCAATGGGTGTATCACAAAAAGGAAGATGGCAGCCGGTACATCGGCCCCTATACCAGCGGCTACGCGGTGAAGGAATCGGTGGAGACGGTGAACAAGCTGTTTGGTCTGCCCACCTGCAACCGAAAGTTTCCGGAAGATTTTGGAAAACAACGCCCCTGCCTGAACTTCCACATCCATACCTGCGCCGGGGTCTGCACCGGCCGGATGAAAAAGGCGGACTACCTCCACCGGGTGGAACAGGCGGTGGATTATCTCACCCAAGGCAGCAGCAACTACCCAAAACAGCTCACCAAGCAGATGGAGGAAGCAGCGGAGAAATTGGATTTTGAAGCCGCCGCCAAGCTGCGGGATCAGCTTCGGATGATTCAGCGGCTGGATCAAAGCCAGAAAGTGCGACTGGACCACGACAAGGAACAGGACTTCATCGGCGTCCGGGTGATCGAACACACCGCCCAGGTGGTGGTGCTGAAATTCCGGGGAGGCATCCTTACCGACAAAGAAAGCTTTACCTTTTCGGACAGCTACGAGGAACAAGCGGTGCTGGAAGAGTTTTTGCCCCGGTACTACCGTCCCGGCAAGGAAATCCCCAAGGTCATCGGCCTGCCCATGGAGATTGAGGACCATCAGCTTTTGGAGGAGTATTTCACCTCCCTGGCAGGGCACAAAATCACCCTCCACCAGCCCCAGCGGGGAGAATCGAAACAGATTTTGGAAATGGCCCAAAAAAACGCCTTGGAGGAGCTGACTCGGCTGCTGAACCGCAACACCGGAGAGACGGTGGCCTTGCAGCAACTGCAAAAAGCCCTGGGATTGAAGGAGCTGCCGGATTACATTGAAAGCTACGACATCTCCAATCTAGGGGACAGCAGCATGGTAGCGGGGATGGTGGTATTTGAGCACGGCCGTCCCAAACGCAGTCACTACAAAAAATACACCATCAAGGAGCATCTGGCCCAGGACGACTACGGCTGCATGAGCGAGGTGGTGAGCCGCCGGTTTGCCCACTACCTGAACCCGGAAGAAAAAGACGAAGGATTTGCCACCAAGCCGGATTTGATTCTGCTGGACGGCGGAAAAGGTCATGTGAACACCATCCGTCCTCTGCTGGCGTCCATGGGACTGGGAGACATTCCGGTGTTCGGTTTGGTGAAAAACGACAAGCACCGCACCCGGGCCATTGCTTCCGGGGACGGGGAGGTGCAGCTGAACATCACCTCCCCTGCGTTCCGGTTGATTACCAAAATCCAGGACGAAGTGCACCGGTTTTCCATCACCTTCCAGCGCAAAACCCACAAAAGCCGTTCCTTCCAAAGCAAGCTGACTCAGGTGGAAGGGATTGGTCCCAAGAAAGCGGCGGCGGTGTTGAAGGCCTTCCCCACCAAAAAAGAATTACAGCAGGCCAGCGTGGAACAGCTTCGCCAAGCTGCCAAGGTAGGGGAAGAGACTGCCCAAAAGCTCTACGAAACGGTACAGGAGATGTAATATGGAATTTGCCAAAAATCAAGTTTATCCCGCCGTCATTGAAGACCTGACCCAGGAAGGAATGGGAGTAGCCAAACTGGAAGGCTTCACCGTCTTTGTCCCCAATACCGCCATTGGAGACCGGGGAGAGATCAAACTGGTGAAGGTGCTGAAGCACTACGGCTACGGCATCCTCACCAAGCTCACCTCCCCTTCCCCGGATCGGGTAGAGCCGGACTGCCCCGTCAGCGGAAAATGCGGGGGGTGCCTGCTGCGGCACATCTCCTATGACAGCGAGCTGCGTTGGAAAGAAGGGATGGTGGCGGACTGTTTTGCTCGGCTGGGAGAGATTTCCCTGCCGGTGTCCCCGATCCTGGGCAGTGCAGTTCAGGAAGGCTACCGGAACAAGGCCCAGTACCCTATCCAAACCGGCAAAGACGGAAAACTGAAGGCTGGATTTTACGCCGGACGCAGCCACCGGCTGGTGGAACAGACCCGATGCAAGCTCCAGCCTCCAGTTTTCGGTGAGATCTTGGAATGGGTTCTAGCTTTTGGCGACGCCCACCACTGGACCGCCTACGACGAAGCTACCGGCAAAGGGTTGCTGCGGCATTTGTACCTGCGGATGGGCTTTGCCACAGGAGAAATTATGGTATGCCCGGTCGTAGCGGGAAAAGGCCATCTGCCTCAAGAGCAGGAATTTTCCGCTTCTTTAGCCAAAGCTTTCCCGGGGGTGGTCAGCATTGTGATCAACCACAACCCCAAAAACACCAACGTGATTTTGGGCCGGGAAAACCGGCTGCTTTGGGGAAAGGAAACCATCGACGACATCCTCTGCGGAGTGCGGGTCACCCTGTCCCCCCATTCCTTCTACCAAGTCAATCGAGACCAAGCTCAGCGTCTGTATGAAACGGCACTAGATCTGGCTCAGCTGAAGGACAGCGACATTTTGCTGGATCTGTACTGCGGGGCGGGTACCATTGGGTTAGCGGCAGCGGGCCGGGTGAAGCAGGTCTATGGGGCGGAGATCGTCCCCCAAGCGGTGGAAAACGCCAAGCGCAACGCCGCTCAGAACCAGATCCGCAATGCAGAG
>DXWR01000074.1 GCA_019416775.1 Oscillospiraceae bacterium
CGGCTGATAGAGCTTGCCCAACAGCAGCAGATCCCCTACCAGATCGAAGTCATGGGGGGCGGCACCGGCACCAACGCCGATTCCCTGTCCTTAGTGCGGGGCGGACGGCGCAGCGGACTGGTCAGCATTCCCCAGCGGAATATGCACACACCGGCAGAAATCGTGGATCTCAAAGACATGGCCAACACCGCCAAGCTGCTGGCAGAATATCTCAAGGAGGTGCGGTGACATGGAGCAAAACCAAACCCAGAGCCTCCATTTCGAAGAGGATATCTTCCGGCTATGCAGCGTTTGCGGCATCTCCGGACGGGAACACAGCGTTGCTGCCCTGCTGAAAGAAAAAGCAGCGGAACTGGGCTACACCGTCCACCGGGATGGATTGGGCAGTCTCTGCTGCCAAAAAGGGGGCGAACCGGATCCCCTTCGGCCCCGGCTGATGATTTCCGCTCACATGGATGAAGTGGGAATGATGGCCACCTATCTGGAGGACAACGGTTTTGTGCGGTTTACCTGCGTGGGTGGCATCGATGCCCGGGTGCTGCCGGGGCGGGCAGTCTATCTGCCCAGAACAGGCTGCTACGGAGTCATCGGGGTCAAACCCATCCATCTCATTGACTCTGCCCAGCGTGGCAAATCCATCTCCATGGATGACTTGGTGCTGGATGTGGGGGCGGACTCCAAGGAGGAAGCCTTACGGTTCATCCAACCCGGGGATCCCATCCTCTTTGATCCCAAAGGCTGGTCCTATCAGGGAAATCTCTGGCGGGGCAAAGCGTTGGACGACCGGGCTGGCTGCGCTGTTTTGTTGCAGATGATGGAAACCATAAACGATCCCAACGTCACCTTCTGCTTTTTGGTGCAGGAAGAAGTGGGCTGCCGGGGAGCCCGTGCTGCGGCAGAGCGGCTCCATCCGGACTACTCCATTGTGCTGGAAGCCACCACCGCTTCCGATCTGCCGGGAGTGGAGGACCAAAAACAGGTTTGCAAGCTGGGTAAAGGAGCGGTGGTCGGCTTCATGGACCGCAGCACCATCTACAATCATGCCCTCTATCAGACCGCCTTCCGGCTGGCCAAGGAACAGAATATCCCCATCCAGCCCAAAACCATGGTGGCCGGAGGCAACGATGCCGGTGCTATCCACACCGCAGCCGGCGGAGTGCGGACCTTAGCTATCAGCGTGCCTTGCCGGTACCTTCACAGTCCCAGCTGCGTGATCCAGCCGGAGGACGTCTATGCGGTGCGGGATCTGGCCAAGGCACTGGCCCAGGAAATCCTGGCAGGCCGGGTGGAAGAAAACTTTGGCCTACAGGAATTGTTTGTATAAAAATCATTGACAAAGGAAGATCAAAACAGATATGGAAGAACTATTTCCCCTTTCTCCCCGCCTGACGGCGTTGGCCCAGCAGGCGGAACAGGATTGTCAGCCGGTATTTCGCCGGATCGAACAAATTCAGCGCTACAACGAGCAAAAGGTTCTGAAAGCCTTCCGGGACTGCCGGGTCAGCGAAACCCACTTTATCGGCACCACCGGCTACGGCTACGGTGACCGAGGCCGGGAAACCTTGGATGAGGTGTATGCCGCCGCCTTTGGCTGCGAGGACGCATTGGTGCGGTACAGCTTTGTTTCCGGCACCCATGCCTTGAGCGTAGCTCTCTTTGGGGTGCTCCGCACCGGGGACACTATGGTGAGCTTGGCCGGCGGGGTGTACGACACCATGGAAGAGGTGATCGGCCTGCGGGGAGAAGGCAACGGGTCGCTGAAGGACTACGGCATCTCCTACCGCCAGGTAGACCTGACCGAAGAAGGCAAGCCGGACTATGAAGCCATCGCCAAAGCGGTGCAGGGAGCTAAGGTGGGCTACCTCCAGCGCTCCCGGGGATACTCTCTGCGGGACTCCTTCACCATGGATGTGGTAGAAAAAATCATCCGCACCGCCAAAGAGGCCAACCCGAACCTGATTGTGATTGTGGACAACTGCTACGGGGAGTTTGTGGACACCAAAGAGCCGGTGGAAGTGGGGGCAGACCTAATGATCGGCTCCCTGATCAAAAATCCCGGCGGCGGCATTGCCCGCACCGGAGGATACATTGCCGGACGGCACGATCTCATCGAGCTTTGCGGCTACCGGCTCACCGCCGTGGGCATGGGCCGGGAAGTGGGGTGCAGTTTGGGGATGAACCGGGAGCTGTACCTAGGATTCTTCTTTGCTCCCAGCGTCACCGCCAGCGCCCTAAAAACAGGAGCCTTTGCTCTGCGGCTGTTTGAGCTGATGGGTTATGAAGTATTCCCCGCCTTCGACGCCCCCCGCAGCGACATCATCTCCGCCATCAACCTGAAAACCCCGGAAGCTTTGGTGGCCTTCTGCCAGGGCATTCAGGCAGGCAGCCCAGTGGACTCCTTTGTAAAGCCGGAACCCTGGGATATGCCGGGGTATCAGGATCAGGTGGTGATGGCGGCGGGAGCCTTTACCATGGGAGCTTCCATTGAGCTGAGTGCCGATGGGCCTATCCGTCCTCCCTACGCCGTTTGGCTCCAGGGTGGGCTGACCTACGAAACCGGCCGTACCGGCGTGCTGCTGGCGGCCCAGGAAGTGCTGGACAGCAAAGAAAAATAAGTTCATCCGACGGTCGCCTGCCGAAAGGAAGTTTTTAGCCCCATCCGGGACGACCCTTGGGCTGCTGTTTCTGCTGAAACGGGGCCCTTCCCACCACAAAAAAAGCGGGCCTGCTCCACAAACTGCGGCAGACCCGTTTTTCTTATTTTGATTCTTATTCCAAGGAGGATTCCAGGCCGGAGGACTCTTCCGGCTGTGCAGATTCTTGTTGGAGATACCCTTGCTGGATCAGATATTCTTCCAGGCAGAGGTTTTGCTGCTGCATGGCAAGGGCAGCGTCCCTTCCCACATACCGAAAATGCCAGGGCTCATAGGTCATGCCGGTGATCTGCTGCTTTTCAGCGGTATAACGCACCACAAAGCCATATTGAGCACTGTTGGCAGCCAGCCACTGGCCTTCCGGCGTATCGGCAAAATCCCGGTCCAACGTTTGATGATCCACCGACACAATATCCACCGCCAGCCCTGTTTCATGTTCGCTGTAACCGGGCAGCGCGATGTTGGCCATGGCGGCGGCGTACGCTTCCTCCGCATCCATCCCCTGTTCAGTAAACCGGTCCCGCTCCTGATTGAAAAGCTGCATCTGCCGGTTGTAATCCCGATAGGAGCTGCACACCAACGGCTGCAATCCCGCCTGCTCCATGTCATTGAGCATGGTGGTGAGATCCTGTAGGATTCGGGCGTCCACCTGTTCATTGCGGTAGTCGCTCAAAGTAGCAAGCTGAGGAGTTTGAAAATTCTCCGGCAGCGGAATCTCATTGCTGACCAAAATCAGGTTCCAGGGCAGGCCGCTGCTGTCCTGCTGGGTGGAATCGGAAGTCCCCGAAGAAGAAATGGAGTCCCCGGTAGGAATCCGCCCCACCACAAAACAGATCAGCACAAAGGCCAAAATGGCGATGACATAAGCCGCCGCCGGACGGATCCGTTTGAGTTTTCGTCCCATGAAATTCCTCCCTCCCGGCGGAATGGAAT
>DXWR01000075.1 GCA_019416775.1 Oscillospiraceae bacterium
ATACTAAAGAGTGACCCTGAAATTTGTTCAATTTTTCAAAAGCCGGGGCAAAATCTGCCCCCTTTCTGCCGGTTTTCCAGGGTCTTTCTTGCTTTTCCCGGCAAACCTTCCCTTTTGGGAGGAAAGGAGCGTTTTGTGACCGTTTCATTTTTTACGTTAGGCTGCAAAGTCAACCAATACGAGACCCAATATTTGGCCCAATGTTTTGCTCAAAAAGGCTATCAAATTGTGGAGGGAGAGACAGCCCAGGTGTTGGTGATCAACTCCTGCACCGTCACTGCCATGTCCGACAAAAAAGCACGTCAGCTGCTCCACCGGCTGCGTCGAAAAAACCCCGACAGCATCCTGGTGCTCTGCGGCTGTTTTCCCCAAGCCTTTCCGGACCAAGCCGCCGCTTTGGACGCCGACGTGATCACCGGCAACACCAATCGAACCGAAATCCCCGACCTGGTGGAACAGGCCCGGCAAAACAAAGTGATAAAGCACCGTCCCCACCCTCTAGGAGAACTGTTCGAACCCATGCAGGTCCAAGGGCTGGCCCGCCACACCCGGGCTTTTTTAAAGATCCAGGATGGCTGCGACCGGTACTGCACCTACTGCATCATTCCCACTGCCCGGGGCCACAGCCGTTCCAAACCTTTGGAAGCGTTAGCCCGGGAAGCCCAGCTGCTGGCAGACCAAGGCTACCGGGAAATCGTCCTCACCGGCATCGATTTAACTTCATACGGCAGGGAATTGGGGTTGACCCTCTCTGACGCCGTAGCCGCCGCCTCCAAGCCGGAGGGTATCTGCCGGGTGCGGCTGGGATCTCTGGAACCGGATGAAATCACCCAGGAAGAAATTCACGCCCTGGCCCAATGTTCCAAACTTTGTCCTCAATTTCACCTCTCCCTGCAAAGCGGGTGCGACACCACCTTAAAGCGGATGGGCCGGCGGTACGACTCCGCCTTTTACAGAGATTTGCTTATGCGGCTGCGGGCCGCCTTCCCCGACTGTTCCTTCACCACCGATGTGATGGTGGGCTTTGCCGGAGAGACGGAAGAAGAATTCGCCCAATCCCTGTCTCTTATACACATCT
>DXWR01000076.1 GCA_019416775.1 Oscillospiraceae bacterium
TGCCCCGGATGGATCCCACGGCAAGTCCATCCGGGAATATCGGGCGGGAATATTCCAAATTGGAGAGAATTTCCCTCAGAAAAGCGTTTATAAAACGATGTGAAAAGACAAACAGCAAGTGAAATGTCTTGCAATTTTCAAAATCTATGGTATAATATTTCTTGTTCGGCAATCGGCGGATTGCCCTTTGCCCGCTCCCATCCGGAGATGTAGCGAAGTGGTCGTAACGCGAACGACTCGAAATCGTTTGAGGGCTGATTAACCCTCCGTGGGTTCGAATCCCACCATCTCCGCCATATTGCCGTTTGTTGTGATTATGAAGGCGTAGCTCAGTTGGTTAGAGTACCTGCTTGACATGCAGGGGGTCGGTGGTTCAAGTCCACTCGTCTTCACCAGGTCGCCGCAAGCGACGCAGTAACCTCAGCAAAAGCTGAGGTTTTTTGTTTTGTCCTTTTTGGCAAAACCAACAAAAAACCGGCAGAGAGTTGCATTTTTCCCAGCCATCGTGTATACTGGAGTACGGTGCGGAGCGAGAGGATTCTTTCTCCAAACCCGGTTACCGATCTTCTTACTGCAAAGAGGGGAGTCCCCGTCTGCGCAGCCAGGCCAGATTTGAACGCAGCCGGAGTGTCCGTACCCAGGGGGTACGGTTTTTTTTGCGCCAAGAAAGGAGCCAAAGTATGGAGCAGCGTGTCGCCCTCATCGGGATTTTGGTGGAAAATAAGGATTCGGTGGAACGGATCAATTCCCTGCTCCACCAATGGGAGCCCTACATCATCGGGCGGATGGGCATTCCCCACCGGCAGCGAGGGGTCTCCATCATCAGCATTGCCATGGATGCCCCCCAGGACGCCATCAGCACCCTGTCCGGAAAATTAGGGCAGCTTCCCGGCGTCAGCTCCAAAGTCATCTACACCAAAGCCTGAACCCAAAGAAAGGAAGCCTCTATGTACAATCCCAAATCCTTGAAAGCGGAGGAATTCATCGATCACCAGGAGATTTTAGACACCCTGGAGTACGCCTCCGCCCACAAACACGATGAAGCCCTCATCGACCAAATCTTAAACAAAGCCCGCCTGCGCAAGGGCCTGTCCCACCGGGAGGCCGCCGTGCTGCTGGACTGTGACATCCCGGAGAAGAACAAGGAAATCGAAGAGCTGGCCCGGCAGATCAAGCTGGACTTTTACGGCAACCGGATCGTGATGTTTGCCCCCCTGTACCTATCCAACTACTGCGTCAACGGCTGTGTGTACTGTCCCTACCATCACCAGAACCACCACATCCCCCGGAAAAAACTGACCCAGGAAGAAATCCGCAAAGAGGTCATCGCCCTGCAGGACATAGGTCACAAGCGGCTGGCGCTGGAAACGGGAGAGGACCCGGTAAACAATCCCATTGAGTACGTGCTGGAATCCATCAAAACCATCTACTCCATCCACCACAAAAACGGGGCCATCCGCCGGGTGAATGTGAACATCGCCGCCACCACCGTGGAAAACTACCGGAAGCTGAAGGAAGCGGGCATCGGCACCTACATCCTGTTCCAGGAAACCTACCACAAGGAAAGCTATGAAAAGCTCCATCCCGTAGGACCCAAGCACAACTACGCCTACCACACTGAGGCGATGGACCGGGCCATGGAGGGCGGCATTGACGACGTGGGCATCGGCGCACTGCTGGGACTGTACGACCACCACTACGACATGGTGGCCATGATGCTTCACATTAAGCACTTAGAAGACGTCCACGGCGTGGGCCCCCACACCATCAGCGTGCCCCGTATCCGCCCGGCGGAGGGCGTGGACGAGGTATATCCCCACGCGGTGTCCGACGAGGACTTTAAAAAAGCGGTGGCTATCCTCCGGTGCGCCGTCCCCTACACCGGCATCATCATCTCCACCCGGGAGTCCCCCGAG
>DXWR01000077.1 GCA_019416775.1 Oscillospiraceae bacterium
GATAAGAAAGCAGCTTTTCTCGCAGAGTGCGTTTGGAAAGGTGATCGATCCGTCCGGTGAGAAAAACATTTTTCCCGGCCAGCATCCGAAGAAGGTTTTGCTGAACCTGCCTTACGCTGGGGTCATCTTGATGTTGGACAAATTGTTTGCAGTCCAGCCAAATGACCCGGCTGTGCTGCGCCGCCTGTACCGATACGGTCAACCTTTGTTCCGACCAAGCGAAGGCTTCTGCAAACAGATCCACCGGTTGGATATGAGTAATCAAAGTGGCATTCCCGTCAAAATCTTCCTTTAAAATTTTGATTCGTCCTTCCACCAGGATCCCAAAGCGGGAGGTAATTTCCCCTGGATGCAGCAAAAAGCTGTTTGTGGAATAAGAGATTTCCACGGAATGCAGGGTTGTCAGAAGTTGTTGCAATTTTCCGGGGTCTACCCCCTCCAGAAGAGGATGAAGAAGCAGCTGATTTATTTCCATCCAATGCCTCCGTTTCGTTGTAATTACAACAGATTTTTTGCTTTCATTTTACTATAATGGCATCATCCGAGCAAGACATTCACCCTGACAGGAGGAAGTTATGGTACGAAAAATCATCAAAATCGATCAGGAAAAATGCAATGGATGCGGCCTCTGTGCCCAAGCTTGCCACGAAGGAGCTATCGGCATGGTAAACGGAAAAGCAGAGCTGCTTCGGGAGGATTACTGCGACGGCTTGGGAGATTGTCTCCCCGCCTGCCCCACCGGCGCCATTACCTTTGAAATGCGCCAAGCACCTGCCTACAACGAACAGGCTGTGAAAGCGGCCAAAAAGGCCAAACAAGAACAGCAGGCACCGCTGCCATGCGGCTGTCCCGGAAGCCAAAGCAAAACCATTGTGCCACAAGATTCCGCCTCTTCCGTCAGCGCATCGCCGTTTACCAGCCAGCTTCGCCAATGGCCGGTGCAGATCAAATTGGTCCCGGTTCAAGCCCCTTACTTTAATGGTGCAAACCTTTTGATTGCGGCCGACTGTACTGCCTATGCTTACGGCGATTTTCACAACCGTTTTCTCAAAAATCACATTGCACTGATCGGCTGTCCCAAATTGGATGAGAGGGATTACACCCAAAAACTCACCGAGATCCTGCAGCAAAATGACATCCGCAGCTTAACCATTGTCCGAATGGAAGTTCCTTGCTGCGGCGGGATTCAGATGGCTGCGCAAAATGCTTTGAAAGCCAGCGGAAAATTCATCCCTTGGCAGGTGGTGGTGATCGGCACGGACGGACAGATTTTGGAAAAGTAAAATCAACGGCAAAAACCCCGCGCCACCCTAAACCATCCCGGTAAAAACAAAACACAGAGCAAATCCCCCTTGATGTCGGAAAATGCAGCTACCGCATCAGGGGGGATTGCTATCATACGATACCGGAAAGGTCAAGAAGAACTGCACCATTAAACTTCCTTCGGATCGGCGTTGCCCAAATTATTTTTCTGCGCATCCAATTCTCAGGAAAACAAAAAGGGTCCTGCCGAAACAGAACCCCTTCTTTGGGCAATCCAAGTGACCTCAACTGGGATAGATCTCCCCAATTACATTTTCGCAGTTACAGGGCTGCCAGCACCGTTTCCAGCGCCTGCTCCAGAATCAGTTGTTCCTCTTGACTGCCGGCGCAGATCCGCAGAAAATCTCCCATCAGCCGGATGGCAATCCCCTGCTGCTGCAGGCCCTGATAAATGGCCTTGCTGTCCTGGGGTTTCAGGTATACAAAGTTGGTGACGCTGGGATAAATCTTGCCCAACACCGGATACTGTGCCGCCAAACGACGAAGCATAACCTCCAGATTTTCCGTCTGTTCCCGAATAGACCGGGCAGCCTGGCGAAGGTAGTCGTGTTCTCCTAACATCACTTCCCCATAAATCTGGGAGACGGAGTTGACATTATAGGGGGATTTCACCGCCTTTAACAACCGAGACAATTTAGGATTGGTGATGGCTAAGCCGATGCGGATTCCCGCCAAGCCAATGGCTTTGGAGCAGGTCTTTAGGATCAGCAAATTATCAAACCGCTCCACGTCCTGTAGCAAAGACTGATCCCAAAAGTCCATATACGCTTCATCCAGAATCACCAATGCCTTGACTCCCTGCACCAACCGGAGCACCTCTTCCCGCGTCAGCCCCAAGCTGGTAGGGTTGCAGGGGTTGGAAAACACCAGGCCGGACAATCCCATGGAATTGACCTGTTGAATGGTTTGATCCACATCAATGGTCAGATCTTCCCGTTTGGGAAGGGTCACGGTGGGAACGCCGTAGCACTGTGCGTACACCCGATACATAGAAAAATCCTGGGCGAAGGTGCCCACCTTCATGGAAGAATCAAAAAGAGTGCCGTAAATCAAGGTAATCAATTCATCCGAACCGTTGCCCGCTGTCACCAATTCTGGGGAAATGCCGTAATAACCGGCAAAGGCATTGCAGAGCTTTGTTGCCAGAGGATCGGGGTAGCGGTTATAGGAAACCTCCGTTTCCAGCCGGGAGAACACCTTTTCAATCTGCGCTTTGGACAGATTCAGATAGGATTCATTGGCATCCAGCCGCACCCGGTAACTGCCGCTGATGGGTTCGTAGGGCACCAAATCCCGAATCTTTTCGGGAATTTGATATTCCAATTCAGCCACCTCCCTTTATTCGTCCCGCACCAGAATAGAGTTGGCGTGGGCGGTGAGACCTTCCCGGTTGGCCAGCAGGACAATGTCGTTTTTGGCATTGCGAAGGGCATCCTGAGTGTAATAGATATAACTGCTCTTTTTGATAAAGGCATCCACTCCCAAAGGAGAGAAGAACCGGGCAGTGCCGGAAGTGGGAAGGACGTGGTTGGGGCCGGCATAGTAATCCCCCAGAGGTTCCGGTGCATATGCTCCCAGGAAAACAGAGCCGGCATTATCCAGCTTGCCGATGTATTCCATGGGATTTTCCATCATCACTTCCAGGTGTTCCGGTGCAAAGTCATTGGCTAGTTCCACCGCATAATCCACCGAGTCGGTGACAAAGATGGCGCCGAAGTTGGTCAAAGAGCTTTCAATGATCTCTTTCCGGGAGAGGGTCTGGATCTGCCGCTCAATTTCCGCATCGGTAGCCTGAGCCAGCTCCATGGAAGTAGTAATCAAGATGGCGGAAGCCAGTTTGTCGTGTTCTGCCTGGCTCATCAAATCAGCCGCCAGGTAGGTAGGATTGCCGGTTTGGTCTGCCAGCACCAAAATTTCGCTGGGACCGGCAATCATATCGATGTCCACGGTGCCGTACAGCAGCTTTTTGGCGGTGGCTACAAAAATATTGCCGGGGCCTACAATTTTATCCACTTTGGGTACGCTTTCGGTGCCATACGCCAAGGCTGCAATGGCCTGAGCGCCTCCCAGGGTAAACACCCGGTCCACTCCGCAGACCGCAGCCGCCACCAAGATATCCGGATTGGGCGTACCGTCTTTGCAGGGAGGAGTCACCATGACAATTTCCTTTACTCCGGCAATTTTAGCGGGAACTGCATTCATCAGCACACTGGAAGGATAGGCTGCCGTGCCGCCGGGAACATAAAGCCCCACCCGGTTTAGGCCCCGGATCCGCTGGCCCAAAATCACGCCGTTGGGCTTGGGATCAATGAAACTTTGCTGAACCTGGCGGGAGTGGAAGGCGGTAATGTTTTCCACTGCATTCAGCAGGGCGTTGACATAATCCTGGTCAGCAGCCGTCAAAGCATCCTGGATTACTTCCTGGGGCACTTCCACGTACTGAGGCAGACTGCCGTCAAACTTCTTGGTGTACTCCAACACCGCTTCGTCTCCCCGCTGTTCTACCTGTTCCAAGATCTGGGTGACAGTCTGAGTGACCTCTTTTCCCACTTTAGCGGAACGGCTTTTTAGCAGCTTCTGATATTCCCGCTCGGCCACGCCGTCGGTTTTGATAATCTTCATCATATTATTCTGCTCCCTTCTTGGCAATGGCAGCTTCCAAACGGGAAATAATCTCTTCGATGCGCTGCCGGTAGAGCTTCATGCTCACAGTATTGACGATAAGACGGGCGGAAATCTGCGCCACGTCCTCGTACACTTCCAAACCATTTTCCCGGAGGGTAGCTCCGGTTTCCACAATATCCACAATGGCGTCTGCCAGGCCCAGCAGCGGCGCCAATTCTACGCTGCCTTCAATTTTCACGATGCGCACGTCCATGTCCTTTCCGGCAAAGAAATGTCGGGTGACGTTGGGATACTTGGTGGCGATGGTTTTGACCTGATAACCAGTATAAAGATTCTCTTTTTGACCTTTCTTCCCTGCCACGGCAAATTTGCAGCGGCCGAAGCCCAAGTCGGTGGTCTCAAAGAAGGAACCGCCGTATTCCATAATGGTGTCCTTCCCTACCACACCCATATCGCAGACGCCGTGTTCCACATAAGTGATCACATCGGCCGCTTTGGCCAACACGATTTCCAACCCGGCATCGGGAACGGAGAGGATCAATTTTCTTCCTTTATTGTGCAGCTGAGAGCAGTCGTAGCCCAAACTTTCAAACAGGGCCACGGTATCTTTTTCCAGCCGTCCTTTGGTCAATGCAATGCGGATCGGTTTCACTGTGCCTGCCCCCTTCCTGTTCTGGGATCCATGGTAGTAATGCAATCCCCTACCACATCGATGCGGGGAATTCCCTGATCGTTGGCGTATTCCACTGCTTCTTCCAACGTATCAAAAACGGAAAACTCAGCTCGAATCCGGCCTTCGGTGAGAGTATCCAGATATTCCATAGCCTTCACCTGATGGGAAGCATCGCAATGTACCAATACCTGAGCAGAAGCGGGACGGTGCCGGGTATTTTTCAGCAGCACATCCACC
>DXWR01000078.1 GCA_019416775.1 Oscillospiraceae bacterium
GGTGAAGGGGGGATTTAAGAAAAACTCCCCATCCTTTGCCATGACCACGGCGTCGCAGCCGGCGGCCAGCATAGCAAAGGCGCCGGCGCAGGTACCGGCGACCCAAGCAATCTGGGGCACCACGCCGGACAAATTGTTGGCGCCCAGCAGCAGATCGCTGTAGGCGGTGAGCATTTCAGCTCCTTCTCCAATGGCCGCGCCTTTGCTGTCCAGCACTGCCACCAGCGGTGCGCCGGTTTTGGCAGCCAATTCATACAGCCGGCGGATTTTCCGGGCGTTGGCAACGGTCAAAGCGCCGCCTTCCGCTTCCGGTTCCTGCGCATAAGCGTATACCAGGGCTTGGTTTACCATGCCGTAACCGGTGACCACCCCAGCACCACCAAAAGCATCCAGCTCCACAAAGCTGCCAGCGTCAAACAAAGCGTCCAGCCGTTTTTTGGCCACGCCCTGCTTGGCATTTTGCTGCAATGCGGCAAGCTGTTCTAACTTGCTTTTAGGATTCATTTGTTGACTCCTCCATTCTTTGCCGGATTGAATTCAGCCCATTCCCTAAAAATTGAGATCCCGGGCATAAAATTTTCCACTATTATTATACACAAAACCCTCCGCGTACACAAGAGTGAAGGGGAAACTTTTTTCCTAAAATCCCCTTTTTGGTCTCGAAGGGCTTGCTTAATTCCGCTTTTTCCGTTTTTTGCGCACCGAGTCTCCGAATTTCCCCAGTTTTTTCCCCAACGCAAAATACTCTCCGTGGGCGTAGGCCAAAAGCCCGGCTTTGGACAGGTCCAGCTTACCTGCTTGGTCCAGCAAAGACTCCTCCACATTCACCCGGACAATTTCGGCGGTAAACATATGGTGGGTGCCCAAGGGGACGATGTCCTTCACCCGGCATTCCAAGCTCACCGGGCTCTGCTCCACCATGGGAGCTTCAATCTCTTGGCTGGGGGCCGGGGTCAGGCCGCAGTGGGAAAATTTATCCACCTGCCTGCCGCTGCGGCAGCCGCAAAAGTCCACCGCCTTGACCAAAGCTGCTGTGGGCAGATTGATGCAGAAGCAGCGGCTTTTTTGGATCAGCTCATAGGAATACCGTTCCGGGCGCAGGGAGATGTAGGTCATGGGGGGACGGGTGTTCAACACTCCGGTCCAGGCCACAGTCAGGACGTTGGGGTGTTCCAGATCCCCGCAGCTCACCAGCACCGGAGGCACCGGGGCCAGCAGCACGCTTCCTTTCCAGGATTGCTTCATTGTGTTATCTCCTTTCCGCTGAAAAAAGGCAGAAAAAAAGAAGCTGCAAGGGCAGCCTCTCGTTTTTCCTCCCGATCAGTTGGCTCTGGTCACTTTGCCGGAGCGCAGGCAGCGGGTGCAGGCGTATACATGGCAGGGTTTGCCGTCCACCACAGCCTTCACGCGCTTTACGTTGGGCTTCCAAGTCCGGTTAGAACGACGGTGGGAGTGGGACACCTTGATCCCGAAAACCATGCCCTTACCGCAGAAATCACACTTTGCCATTTGTTTGCACCTCCTGTACATAGGTAAAAGGAGCCGTTTGGCCCCCTGCTTGTCTGACTAACAACGACCATTGTAACAGATACGAAGAAAAAATGCAAGCCTTTTTTTCCAAAAAGGGGATGTTTTGAAAATTCTACGGTTTGTGTTACTGATCTAGGGAACAGCTCCACAAAAAACCGGCCTGCCGAATTCGCAAGCCGGTGGAATCAATTGGAACTGTCCTTAAAGAAGAGTTACGCTGCTTCCCGGATGGTGATGGAGGTGATCACCGGCTGCTCATCGGCGGAAATGGTGCCGTTGTCGTCGGTGGGCTGGGCGGACGTGCAGATCTCATCCACAATGTCCATACCGTCGGTGACGTAGCCAAAGCAGGCGTACTGCCCGTCCAGGTAGGTGGAATCCTCTTGGACGATGAAGAACTGGGAGGAAGCGCTGTCGTAATCGCTGGAACGGGCCATGGAGATGGCGCCCCGAGTGTGGGACAGATTGTTTTCCACCCCGTTGTCCGAGAATTCCCCCTGAATGGTATTCTCGCTGCCTCCGGTGCCGTCGCCGTTGGGGTCGCCGCCCTGCATCATAAAGCCATCGATAATCCGGTGGAAGGTCAAGCCGTCATAGAAGCCGCTGCGGGCCAGATTGACGAAGTTTTCCACGGTGATGGGGGCGGCGTCCGCGTCCAGTTCCACCGTGACAGTGCCGTAATCCTGAATTTCAATGTCGGCATAGTAGGCAGGGGCCGCGCCGGCGTGATTCACCCCCAGCACAATCCCCGCCACGGCGCAGGCTACCACCACAATTCCGGCAATCACCCCAGCCAAAATCTTGTTTCGCTTGGACTTTTTCCGGATGGAAAGGCAGAGGCTGTCGATCCTTCCCAGCACCGCCCGCTGGGCGGTTTCCGGCAAAGCGTCCTGCTGGGTCTGGGCCTTCAGCTGCTGGTGAAACTCCTCCACCGTCATGGCAAAGGGGATCTTTTTGTGGGTGGAAACAGCGTCGCAGATCTGAGCCACTGCCTGCTCTTCCCCATCCAAAATCTTCTGCACCGCCTCCGGCTTGCATTCCAACAGAGCGGCCAGCCGTTTGGCGTCGTACCCGCAAACTCCGTGGAGCACATAAAGAAACCGGGTCAGATCGGTGAGGTTGCCCAGAATCAATTCCCAGGGCTGCCCTTCCAGGCAGAGCTTCTTCCCTAAATCGGGCGCACTGCCGCCGTCCTTGGGAAGCTGAAAGGCTTTGGGGTTTTTCTTTTTGGTTTTGGTGATGCAGTAAGCGATGGTTTTGGCTGTGGCTTTCTTTTCAAAAGCGTCCTGAGAAGCAATTTCCCCTGCCAGAAGACTGTCCCACAAATTTTGAAAGATAGGTGCAACGGCGCTGGAAGCGGTTTTTTCGTGGTCCAGCAGCAGCCGGCACAAGCCGTAAACCTCCGCCTTTACCCCTTGATAGAGGGCAGTCATATCCTTTGTACTGCCTTTTTTTGCCAATTCGATGGTGGATGCCATATAAATTACCCAACTCCTTTTTGATGATTCCTGCTGCGGCGTCCAAAGGCGCCGGTTTTCCGCGTTGCTCCCTAGTATAAACCCCAATGGAAAAATGGAGCTAAAAGAAATATGAACCATTTGTGAATTTTTGAAAGACGCTCTGTGACCGGCAATCCTGCTTTGTTCCATCAAACAAAATTTTTCTCTGAACAGAATTTAAACTCTCCCCCCAGGTCTTGTTTTTTCCCGGTTCAGCCGTTATAATGAAACATAGATTTGTTTTCGGTATAATCTGGAAAAAGCAGTTTACCCTATCACTGTACCGGAAAGGAGATTGGATTTTGTTAAGTGCTCTTTTCAGCGGCAGCCCCATGGCCATTCTCTACACCTTTTTGGCCCTGGCCATTGTGCTGTTCACCGGCATTCCCTTCCATGAATTTGCCCATGGGTGGACCGCAGAGCGGTTTGGGGACCGTACTGCCCGTCTCTCCGGGCGGATGACCGTCAATCCCTTTGCCCACTTCGACCTGTTCGGCACCTTGATGCTGTTTTTGGTGGGAATCGGCTTTGCCAAACCGGTGCCCATCAACCCCAACAACTTCAAAGGAAACAAAAAGGTTGGCATCGCCATCACCGCGTTGGCGGGGCCGCTGTCCAACCTGATCATCGCCTTTTTGTTTGTGGTGCTGGGACGGCTGGTCAACCTGCTGTACCTGCTCATTGGCGGAGACATGACCTTCTATTATATCTTGATCCAGGTGCTGTTTTTGGCGGCTCAGGTCAATGTGGGGCTGGCTATCTTTAACCTGATCCCCCTGCCCCCCTTGGACGGCTGGCGGATTCTGGGGCTGGTGCTTCCCGCCAAGTGGCAGTTCTTCGCCATGAAGTATCAATATTATATTGTACTGCTGCTGTTTGTGCTGCTGGCCACCAACATCCTCTCCACCCCCTTGGGTATTGCCCAGCGGTGGGTGTTGGATCTATTCAGCAACATCACCCAACCCCTTGCCACCGGATTCGGGCTGTTGGTGTAAGCCATGAGCGAAGCATTACAGTTTAAGGTGGAGGTCTTTGAGGGGCCGCTGGAACTGCTGCTCCACCTCATCAGCAAGCACAAACTAAACATCAACGACATTCCCATCGCCCAGCTGCTGGACCAGTATCTGGACTACCTGGCCCAGATGCAGAGCATGGATTTAGAGATCACCAGTGAGTTTTTAGCCATGGCGGCTCAGCTGGTGTACATCAAGACTGTGTCCCTTCTTCCCCGGCACGAGGAAGCGGAAGCGCTGAAAAAACAGCTTCAGGGACAGCTCTTGCAGTACGATCTCTGCCAGCGGATCGCCAAACAGATGGGAGCCAAGTACCAGGGCAACGCGGTGTTTGTCCGTTCCCCTCTGCCCATTCCGGTGGAGACGGTGTACCACCGAAGCCACAGCCCCCAACAGCTGCTGGACGCCTATCTGGACAGCGCAGGGAAAGCCCGCCGGCGGCTGCCGCCTCCTAAAACGGCATTCAGCGGCATTGTCAACAAGCGGATGGTCAGCGTTTCCAGCCGAATCATCTATGTCATGCGGCGGCTGTACCAGGACGGCCAGCTTCCCTACAAGGAGCTGTTTGCCCCCTGCGACCGCAGCGAGCTGGTGGCCACCTTTTTGGCCATGCTGGAATTGATCAAGTCCCGGCGGATCACCGTCAGCGACGACAATACCATGGTTTATTTCAACCGCACCCACTTTACCGGGGAAGAAAATTCCCCTGCCGAATCAACCGGCGGAAAGGAAGGATAAATGGACAAGACGTTTCTCTTTTCCCAGCTGGAAGCGGTGCTGTTTGCCGCCGGGGATCCCCTTTCCACCGCCAAGTTAGCCCAAGCCCTGGCACTTTCGCAGCAGGAGCTGGAGCCTTTATTAGAGGAATACGGCCACCGTCTGGAAGCGCCGGAGCGGGGATTCTGGCTGATGCGGCTGGAGGACTGTGTCCAGCTCACCACCAAGCGGGAACACGAAGGAGTGGTAAAGGAGGCGCTGCAGCTGCGCAAAAACGCCCCCCTAAGCAACGCCGCCCTAGAGGTGCTGGCCATTGTGGCCTACAACCAGCCGGTGACCAAAAGCTTTGTGGAGCAGGTGCGGGGAGTGGATTCGTCCAACATCGTCAACTCCCTGACCGAGAAGGAATTGCTGGAAGAGGCAGGGCGGCTGGATGTGCCGGGGCGTCCTATCCTGTACCAAACCACCCCCAACTTTCTGCGGTGTTTTGGATTGAGCAGCTTAGAGGGCCTGCCCAAGCTGCCGGATGAAAGCGGCCAACTGAAAATGGACGATGTCATCGCGGCGGAATCGGCGGAAGAACCGTCAATGCAGGAGGAGTGAAGGCAGTTTGCTTGCTCTGTGGATTATTTTAGGGGTACTGGCCCTATTGGCGCTGATCTGCAGTCTCAGTGCCGTACTCTATGTGGAGATCGGAGAAACCACCCGCATCCAAGCGGGGGTGGCCGGACTGCGCTTCACCCTGCTGGACACCCGGGAGGAAAGCCCCCGGCAAAAGGTGAAAGCGCTGAAAAAGGAACAAAAGCAGAAGGAAAAAAAGGCCCGCAAGGAGGCGCGAAACAAGCGCAAAGCGGAAAAGAAGCGGGCCAAAGCCAAAAAGAAACAGGCAAAAACCCTGGCTCAATCCGCCAAGCAAAGTGCTTCTGCGTCGGCTTCTCCCAAAGAACCGTTCAAACGCGCCTCCTCCCAAAAGCAGTCTCAGCCGGAACCCAAGGAAGACGGATTCACCACAACGGTAAAAGAAGTCCTTGCTTTGATCCGCCGTTGCTTTCCCAACGCCAAATATTTGCTGCGGCATCTGCGGTTTCGGAAGGTCACCATCGCCATCAACGTGGGGGCGGAAGACGCCTACACCACCGCCCTCCGCTACGGACAGGTCCAGGCCGGGGTCAATACCACCCTGGGGCTGTTAGCGGGATACGGCGCTGACCTGAAACTGGACGTCCTCTGCATCCAGCCGGATTTTGTCACCGGCGAATTCCGGCAGTGGATCTCTTTCCGGGTGAAACTGCGCATCGGCGTGATAATCCTGGGAGCCCTGGGGATACTAGGAAAGATCATCGGGCATTTTCTGGGAGAAAACAGCCCGGACAGCTCCGCCCAGCCCCCGGT
>DXWR01000079.1 GCA_019416775.1 Oscillospiraceae bacterium
GATGTCCACCGTCACCGAAGGACGGGGGTAGTCTCCCGGACGGTAGGCCGCCAAAAATTCCGCCTCGGTAAGCCCGTTTTTGTCACGCAACTCCATGCGTATCCTCCTTTTCTGCCCCTTTCTTCTTTGCCGCTTCTCCGATGTTGTTGACAAAGCAAACTTTTTGATCTTCCAGCACCTGGATCTCCCCGTGGCAGGAGGGCAGGCTGTTCACCGCCAGCTCAAAGTGCAGGGTGCCGATGCCGGTGTTCACTTCCTCGCCCGGCTCGGCGGTGAAGGTCACGACGTTGTCTTTTAAGCGGATAGCCTCCTCATACCGGTTGGCATTGCCGGGGGCTTTGTGGAAGTATTCCAGTCCCAGGTGGAACCAGTAAGGGATGTCCAGCCGGTCGGAACGGAACATTTTGTCAAAGGATTTGCTGTGGATCTTCCGCAGCTGGTGAATGGCGTCTTCCCGCAGGCTGCGGATGGGATTGACCCGCCCGAACAGCAGCACCGCCAAGGGCTTTTCCCCTTCCTCCAATAGCAGCAGGCTTTCCAGCTTTTGGGGGTCAAACCGGTCGATTTCCCAGCAGCAGCCCAGCCGCAGGGAGGTGATGTACAGCGCCAGCTCCTGGCCGAAATAGCCCGCCTTCCCCCGGGTCATGGGGGTGTCCTCCTTGGCGCTGATGACGTAGTAATAGTGGGGAAAGCGGAAAAATCCCTTGCCCCGCTTAAAGCTTTCAAACAGCAGTTGAGGCTGCTCAAACCGGGTAAAGGTCAGCCCGGATTCCAAGGACAGCTCCTGGGCCGCCTGCTGCACCTGGTTGAGCTCTTCCGGATTGGGCAGATGCTGGGAAAAGGTGCGCCGGGACTGAAATCCCAGCACGTAGTCCGCCAATTTATTTTTATCCAACATGGGATTCGCTCCTTTGGTACTAAATCGTCATAATAGTTACGATTCGTTACTTTTAGTATAGCACGCTTTTCCTGTTTTGTAAACTGCCTTCACAAAAAGTTTGCAGGATTAGCCCTTTTTCCGGCAGTTTGGGAAAAGGGCCGGTGGCAGGGGTCACCGCCGCCAAACCAAAGTCAGCCGCACTTCGTCGCTGTCTGGGTCCAGGCTGCGCCGGGAAATCTGAAATCCTTCCCGCAGATAGAATTCCAGGGCCTGCCGGTTTTTGTGGTACACCTGAAGCCAAAGCTGGGAACGCTGCTGTTTGATCTTGCCCAACAGTTGCTGCCCGATGCCCCGTCCCTGCCATTCCGGCAGTAGGAACAGCCCCTGGACCCAGTCCCGGTGCAGCCCGATGAACCCCACTACCTTTCCTTGCTCCACCGCCACATACACCTCTTCCCGGCGCAGGGCTGCGAAAACCTCCTCCCGGCGCCGGCTCCAAAAGGCGGCGGGGAGAAAGCGGTGGACCTGTTGGTTGACCGTCTGCCATACCGCCAACGCCGCTTTTAGGTCCCCCGGCTCCAATTTCCGAATCATGGTAAAGTCTCCTTCTCCGTTTTCCAGCATTATTATACCATAAAAATTCCAATGGGTTTCCACTGATTTTCGCCGTCAGGCGAAATGCCGCCCCTGCTTTTGGGCGGCAAAGTGGGAACCGTGCGGATCGCTTTTAGCGATCCGTATACCGCGGCTTTTGACATGGGCCTTGAAAAAGGATACAATAGGGGAAACATGGAAAGGGGAGAGACCATGGCCTGCAAAACAAAACTGCTTCTTCCTCACCGCAAGGGCAAGCTGCTGTTCTTTTTGCTGTTGAGCCTGGGGATACTGGCCTTTATCTTCACCCGCTCCCTTCAGCCGGGGGAGGCGTCGGAAGCGGAAAGCGGATTTTTCGTCTGGCTGCTCCAGCTGCTGGGACTGGGAGGAACCGACCCCGGTTTGCTGGAACACCTGGTGCGGAAAACCGCCCACTTTGTGGAGTACGCCTGTCTGGGCGGGGTGCTGGCCTGCTTTTGGCGGACGGTGCTGCTGCGCCATGGAACGGCAGGACTGTTGGCCGGGATTACGGCGGCGGCGGTGGCAGCGGTGGACGAAACCATCCAGCATTGGGTGCCGGGACGCACCGGACAGCTCTCCGATGTGCTGCTGGACACCGCCGGGGCGGTCACCGGCATGGTCTTGGTGCTGCTGTCCCTGTGGCTTTGGAGCCGGCATGGGCAAAAACAAGCTTGATAAAGACAGCAATCTGCGGCAGCCTTGAGGCTGCTGCTTTTTGTTATCCGCCAAAGCCGATGGTTCGTTTGGGAGCAGTCCCGGTAAGGGCGGGAAACACAAAGTCCTCCGGCAGCAGGGTGGACACCTCTTCCGGGGTGACCTGATCGGCATCCATCTGCACCAGCCGGCCGGCCTGTTTCATCCGGGCTTTTTCCAAGAGGTTTCGGACAAACCGGCCGTTGCCGAAATCCGGCTGCTGTAAGGCAAGGGCAAAGAGGGGCAGCAGCTTGTCTCGGACCCCTTTTGCCAAGTGCAGCTGCTGTTTCCGGGTCATCAACTGGGTGATCTCCATCAGTTCCCGGGCGGTGTAGTCGGCAAAGGGGACGTGGAAGGCAATCCGGGAACGGAGCCCCGGGTTTTTCTGCAAAAACCGCTCCATTTTGTCCGGGTATCCCGCCAAAATCACCACCAAATCTTCCCGGTGGTTTTCCATCTCCTGGACGATGGTGTTGATGGCTTCGTCCCCGTATAACCCGTCTCGGTCGTCTACCAGGGAGTAGGCTTCGTCGATAAAAAGCACCGACCCCTTGGCCTGTTTAAACTTTTCCTTCACCATTGGCGCAGTCCACCCCACGTATTTTCCCACCAGGTCCGCCCGGCCCAGCTCGTAGAGGTTTCCCACCGGCAGCAGGCCGTTGTCCTTCAGGATCTGGGCAAACAGCCGGGCCACCGTGGTTTTGGCGGTGCCGGGATTGCCGGTAAACACCATGTGCATGGCGGGACGGCGGAGCGTTATCCCCTTGTTTTGAAACAGCTTCTGGGCCTTGAAGTAGTCCAGCGCCTGCCGGATGGTTTCCTTGGCCTGGTCCAGCCCCACCATCTCCTCCAAGGTCTGAAAGGCGCTGCCCACCGGCTGCTGCTTCTGCACCTGCTGGTTGGCGGCGGACAGCTGGGCGTATTGGGGGTATACCTCCTGCTTCATTTTTTGGGCTTCCCAGTCGCTGAAGATGCGGTTCAGGTCTGCCGCCAGATGGCCTTTCCCCGGGGTACACTCCCGGTACAGCGCCTCGTCCGCCGTAAACCCGTGGTCCCGGGCCAGCTGGGCCAGGTAGTCTTTGGCCTTGTCCTCAAACACCATCTCCTCGTTCAGCTCCACCAAAGTCAGGTTGTCCAGGTTTTCTAAAAAAAGCCGCCGGCTTTTTTCACACCGCCGGGGCAGGCAGAGCACCGTCAGCACCTGGTTTTTGTACCGGCGGATCTGCCGGCACAGCTCCAGCACTCCGTCGGTGCCGGAAGAGGAAAATTCCCCCAGCTCCTCTTCCGGGGAGGTGAAGCGGACGATCATGGTCCCGCCGCTGCACATCTGGTATAAGGAAGAAAAATCCCGAAAACGGAGGGGCCTGTCGTTTTCCAGCTCTATGCGGCAGCAGCGCTTGCTTTGGATCCGGCGGTTGTGGTACAGCCCGGTTAAGAGGATGGCCAGCATTTCTTCCTGCACCGCTTCATCGTCGGTTTGAATCAAATAGTGGACTGGATGCCCCCCGCGCTGGGGATGGGCCGTTCCTTGGTAGATCCGTTGGATTTCCGGAACCAGGGTGCCTTGACAGAGGATTTTTTCGGCGCTTTGCAGCAGTTGCGCCTGGGTGCGGTCCGGCTGAAGGAGGATTTCCGTGTAATCCCCCCGGCAGTACTGCAACTGCAATTCCTGAAGGTTAAACTTGCACAGCAGATCGTGGTCGTCCTCCAGAAAATCATTGCGCTCCGCCGCCCGCAGCAGGGAACGCAGGATCTCGAAGGTGATCTCCTCTGCGGTGATGTTTTGAGAAGAAAACTCCATGCTCTGCAAAAAGGCGGCGCCGAAGGAAACGATGTCGCAGTTTTCTTGGCTGATGGCCGCCATGGTGATCTGGCTTTTCTTCCATTGGCAGATGCAAAAGTACATCTTCCGGTTCTGCTTTTGGTAAAACAATTCCTGTTTGGGCTGGAGCTCTTGGGCAAATCCGCTGCGCTCCTGCCGGTCCTGGGGAATCTCTACGCCGGGGATTATGGCTTGCAGTTTGTAAAACAACATCAAATCCATCTCCTTTTCACGAGATAGAATAGCATAGGAGATGGGCGGTTTTCCGGACATCGGAAAAAAGGCGGGGGAAAGAACCGGTTTTTTGCAAAAGATACTAGCATTTGTTCGAAATTTATTGAAACTTCTTTTTTAGAGGAG
>DXWR01000008.1 GCA_019416775.1 Oscillospiraceae bacterium
GGGATATCTGCTCTACAAAGAAGGAGCGGACCACAAGCTGCTTTTAGCCATCCTCTATCTGCTGCTGTAGCACAGTTGCCGAATCCTCCTTTCATGTGGTATAATCATTGACAAAACCAATGATTCAAAATGGGGAGGAAACACCATTGAGCCGAAGATGGCCGAAACGAGTCTGCCTGGTGCTGGCGGCACTGGTGGCATTGATTGCAGTGCGGGCCTGCGCTGAACTCATGCGGGAGCCGGGAATGACGGCAGCCCAAACGGAACTGACCCAAACCGACATCACCGCCCTCTGCCAACAGGTCGAAGCAGGAGCCGAACTCACCCAAGAGCAGCAAAATCTTCTCATGGAACAAACCGGTTTGGGGCAGCCGGGGCTGGATGCGGTACTGGAAGAACGGGACGGAGACTACCTGCTCCAGTGCCAGCAAGCCTGGTTTGCTCAGCCTGAAACGGAGTGCATCGACAACGGCCTGACCAGCAGCGAGGAACTGTTGGTGGATACCCGCCAGCCCCAGCCCTACGATCTCCAAACCGGGGACATTTTGGTGAATTTAAATTCCCACACCGTAGGCTACCGCCACGGCCACGCCGCATTGGTGGTGGATGGGGACCGGGGAGTGACCCTGGAAGCAGCTACCATGGGTACCGACTCCATGATCCTTTCCGCTTCCCATTGGCGGGATTATCCCTCTTTTGTGCAGCTGCGGCTCAAAGAGGACAGCTACCACACCCAGGCAGTGGGTCAACAGGCCGCAGATACAGCACTGGAATATCTCAACGGCATTCCCTATGATCTGTTTTGCGGGTTTTTTCTCCCTTCCCTGCCGGTGAATCCGCCTCAAACAGTGCAGTGCGCTTCCCTGGTGTGGTACGCTTACGCTTTGGTGGGGGTGGATCTGCACCTAAACGGAATCATGGCCAGCCCCACCGCCCTATTAAACAGTCCGGAACTGGAAGTAGTCCAAGCTTTTGGAGGAGAATATCTGGAATAAGCGCTGCGCTTGCCAAACCGGGCAGGCGCAGTTTTTGCGGAAAGCGAGAAAAACCGGGGTTGCCTTTTTCCTCTTTTTGTGGTATCATAAATTGTTAGAATACGCTTGAAAGGGAGTAATCAGTTATGTCCGGACATTCCAAGTGGGCCAACATAAAGCACAAAAAGGAAAAGAGCGACAGCCAGCGCGCCAAAGTCTTTACCAAGATCGGCCGTGAAATGGCAGTTGCCATCAAGGAAGGCGGCCCGGACCCGGCGGTCAACGGAAAGTTGAGAGACTTAATCGCCAAAGCCAAAGCTAACAACGTGCCCAACGACAACATCGAACGGGCCATCAAAAAAGCCGCGGGCGAAGGCAACAAAAACGACTACGAAGAATGCGTCTACGAAGGCTACGGCCCCAACGGCGTAGCGGTAATTGTGGAAGCTTTGACCGACAACCGCAACCGCACTGCCGCAGACGTGCGCCACTTCTTTGACAAATTCGGCGGCAATTTGGGCAACACCGGCTGTGTTTCCTA
>DXWR01000080.1 GCA_019416775.1 Oscillospiraceae bacterium
GCATTTTATGAGCTCCAATCAACAGTGAGATCCGCTGATTCATCCGATCCTTCCCCATTTCCGCCGCCAATTCCGAAGAAGAACCTGTGCTCTGCATCGCTAAAATTTTCATTTCTTTGGAAGCCTTCACTGCATTCGCCAAGGTCGTCATATAATCACACTGCTCCATAGACGTCATCCGGGCATACGTTGCGGCATCGCAGTGCAGTTCCAAAGTTTGGGTGACATCCCGCTGAAAGAGATACATCAACGGGTTCCACCAAAGCAGGCTGCACAGCAGCTGCACCAGCAGCTTAATCCAAGCGTCTCTATGATAAAAGTGGAACAATTCATGCAGCAAGGAGCAGTACAGTTCCTGATCCGAATACTTTTTCCCGGCAGGAATCAAAATTTTGGGGCGAAAATAGCCGTAGGTCAAAGGCGTCATGACCAAAGCACGATAAAGCACCGCACGGTGAGATTTGCCCATTCGGTTTTCTGCCATATCTAAAATCTCTTGATCTTTCGGCAAAGGAGCATGCATAGAATCTTTCAGACAACGCAATGCCTTTCGGCTTCGATGTACAAACAAGAGAAAGGAAACCACACTGCCCACTGCCCAAACCGTCAGCAAAATGACCAACGGGGTGACGGCAAAATCGATCCCCGGGATGGAAAACAATGTAACCTTTTCAAAAAAGTATTCCAGATTACCGTACAGAATGGATGGGATATTTTTGGTAAATTTAAAGTCCAGAGGAAAAAACACCCGCACCAGCATCAACAGCAACATAATGATTAAGGTTACAACACCAAAATTCTGAACCAATTTGATTCGCTTGCGGATCAAATGAAACACCACAATCAACAAGCTGATCCACAAAACAGCCATAATCACAGATTGCGAATTCACTGAAATGGCAGATGAATAAAACCGATTGGCATCATCAAACATAAAGACACTCCTTTACTCTTTGCTGTTCTCTTTTCTCAAAAGGTTGGCTGATTCGCTCATTGTCCCTGATAATCCTCCATGGAAAAGGATTCCAGCTCCTCTTGGGTCAAAACATCCGGGAAGTACATATAGGCCCAAAAAAGATAATCTTTTTGCGGATCCTGGCTGCCGGAGGCTGCGAGAATTTCCATAAATCCATCTGTATCCACCGGATGCACCTGCAGCTGATACTCCTCCACCGCTTGCTGCACCAACGTTTCACCTTCCAACGGCGAAATCAAGTTGACAACTCCCGGCTGAGCGGGATCCTCCACAATCAGAAAATAGCAATCCTCTGGGTACTCAGCCAGATAGCAGTTTTCCTGCGAAATAGGCAGCACAGACATATCCTGCAATTCACTGTAATGAACCATATTGGGCTTCAAGATAAAAAGGTAAGAAACCAACAAAAGCGCCGTCAACAACACCGCCAACACACCATAATACCGTTTCGGGCATTTCGGCGTTTTGGAAATGGCAAACAGCAAGTGTATCCGCTGCTGCATCTTTTCCTTGGTATTGGAATAAGCAAATTCCGACGCTGCCTGGTGTTCCAAACGGATCTTTCGTTTAATGGCCGCCATAGACCGGGCGGCAACGGCAACAGTTTTCAGATAATCGCACTGCTCCTCCGAAGTGAAACGGGCGCAAACGGCAGCATCGCAGTGCAGTTCAATCACCTGGTTCACATCCTCCTGAAACAGATACGCCAAAGGATTCCACCAAAACAGACAGCAAAGGATCTGAACGAAAAGTTTAATCCAAGAATCCCGATGGTAGTAATGGGTAAGCTCATGCTCAAAAATGCAGCGCAGTTCGGTTTCACTGTACTGCTTTCCGCTGGGCAGTAGGATTTTAGGATGAAAATAGCCGTAAGTCAACGGACTGAGCACCACAGCGCGATACAAAGTAATGCGGCGCGGCTTTCCCTTCCGGGCCAACATATCCGCCAAAACCGCCTGATCCTTCTGTAAAGGTGCATGAGCGGTGCTATTTAGCTGTTTTTGCAAAGCATAGCTTTTTTGAATAAAGCGGATCAAGGCAACCAAAGTGCCCGCCGCCCAAATTGCCAGCAGAATGACGCAGGGAGTAACGGCAAATTCCGTTCCGGGAAGCGTAAACAGTGAAGTCTCGGTGAAGAAATGCAAAATATCCCCATATAGCACAGAAGAAATAGTGTGCGTAAAGAAAAAATCCAAAGGGACAAATGCCCGCAACAGCATGGCAGCCAACAAGACCACCAAGGTCACAATCCCAAAATTTTGAATCAGCTTGGTGCGTTTACGGATAAAATGAAAAATCAAAATGAAAAGGCTCCACCACAAAATGGCCATTACGATCGATTCCCAGGAAACAACGGCAAACCGAGGCAGGGAAATGCGATGAGAAAAATCAAACATGGTGAAACCTCTTTTCGAAGAAAGTAAACAGCTTAAAAAGAAGCTCTTACAAAATTCCTTGACTATTATAC
>DXWR01000081.1 GCA_019416775.1 Oscillospiraceae bacterium
ATGCTAAGGAGCAAGGAAGCAAACCGATGAAAATCGGACTGCTTCCTTTATTTTTTTCATCGGGGCCGATATACGGCCCTCAGGAAGGAAGATGTAGTATGGACAAGATCGACTTAAAGCTGCTGAGCCTGCTGCAAGAAAACGCCCGGTATCCTTTAAAGCACTTGGCAGAGGAAGTATTTCTTTCCTCCCCAGCGGTGAGCACACGGATCGACCGGCTGGAAAAGCAGGGCATTATCAAGGGCTACACGGCGGTGGTCGATCCCTTAAAACTGGGGTACCATGTCACTGCTTTTATCAACCTGGAGATGCACCCCTCCCAAAAGCCCAGCTTTTACCCCTTTATCGAAGCCTGCCCCAATGTTTTGGAATGCAACTGCGTCACCGGACAGTATTCCATGCTGATTAAGGTGGCCTTCCGCAGCACCGTAGAGCTGGACACCTTCATCGGGCAACTGCAAAAGTACGGCAACACCCAAACCCAGATCGTTTTCTCCACCTCGGTGGAGCATCGGGGCGTATCGGTGCTTGCTCAGGACGAAACCGGGGAAGAATGAGGGAACTTCCTCCAAAACTTCAAAGACAGCAGCAAAAAACGGACGTCATTTTCGGCGTCCGTTTCTTATTGCATCTCTGATCGGCAAAAGGGATTATTCTCCCTGGTCCTCTTCCTTCGGATCCACCACAGGAAGCTCCGGCTGAGAGGGCTGAGGGCGGGAAGCTTCCCGTTCTTTCCGTTCCGCTTCATGGATCTTGGCCCGTTCTTGCTCTACCTGCGCCATTTCTTGGCGGACCTTTTCCTTTTTGGCGGCTTCATCCTGCTCCATCTGAGCCAGTTCGGCATCCAGAGGAGCCATATCCACGCCGCCGTTCATCAGATCCTTGAACTGTACGCTGTCCACCTTTTCGTGGATCATCAGGTACTTCGCCACCAGTTCCAGCTGATACCGGTGCTGGGTAAGGATCTCAGTAGCCTGAGCGTAGGCGTTGTCGATGAGCTTGCGAATGGCCCGATCGATCTCGTTGGCCACCTCTTCGCTGTAGTTGCGTTCATGACCCAGATCCCGGCCCAAGAACACTTCACCATTGTCCTTGCCGTAAGCCACGGTGCCCAGTTCCGGAGAGAAGCCGTACTTGGTCACCATCTGGCGGGCAGTTTCGGTGGCACGCTCAATGTCGTTGGAAGCGCCGGTGCAGATGTCGTCCAGCGTCAACGCTTCGGCAGCCCGTCCACCCAGCAGCATCACCAAGCTTTCGGTCATCTTCTTCCGGGAAACGTGACTGCGGTCATCTTCCGGCAGGTTCATGGTATAACCGGCCGCCATACCCCGAGGAATAATGGAGATCTCGTGAACCGGGTCGGCGGTTTCCAGATAATAGCTGGTAATGGCGTGGCCGGCTTCGTGGTAAGCGGTGATCTTCTTGTCCCCGATGCTCATCTTCCGGGACTTCTTTTCCGGTCCCGCCACTACCTTGATGGTGGCTTCTTCGATGTCCACGCCGGTGATGGCTTTCCGTCCCCGGCGGGCAGCCAACAGGGCTGCTTCGTTGAGGAGGTTTTCCAGATCGGCGCCGGTAAATCCGGCCGTGGAGCGAGCAATCACCTTCAGATCCACATCAAAGCCCAGGGGCTTGTTCTTGGCGTGGACCTTCAAAATTTCTTCCCGGCCCTTGACGTCGGGGTAGCCAACCACCACCTGACGGTCAAACCGTCCGGGACGGAGCAGAGCGGGATCCAGAATATCCCGGCGGTTGGTGGCGGCAATGATGATAATGCCCTGGTTCACGCCAAAGCCGTCCATCTCCACCAGCAACTGGTTCAGGGTCTGTTCCCGTTCGTCGTGGCCGCCGCCCAAACCGGCTCCACGCTGACGGCCCACGGCGTCGATTTCATCGATGAAGATAATGGCCGGAGCGTTCTTCTTGGCCTGATCAAACAGTTCCCGGACACGGGAAGCGCCCACACCCACGAACATTTCCACGAAATCAGAACCGGAGATAGAGAAGAAGGGTACTCCCGCTTCTCCCGCTACCGCCCGAGCCAACAGGGTTTTACCGGTCCCGGGAGGGCCCACCAGCAGCACGCCTTTGGGAATCCGCGCCCCCAGCTCATTGAACTTCCGAGGGTTTTTCAAGAACTCCACGATTTCCGCCAGCTCTTCCTTTTCCTCATCGGCACCCGCCACATCGGAAAACCTGGTCTTGACGTTGTTCACCGGGTTTTTCATGTTGCTGCGGCCAAATTGACTGAGCTTGCCGCTGCTGGTCTGCCGGGCCATATAGACGAACAGGAAGATCATGCAGCCCAAAATCAGCAGCGAGGGGATCAAGCTGATGATCCAGCTGTTGGAGGAGCTGTAGGTGTAGTCGATCTCCATCCGGTTGTCTTGATGATTTTCGTTATAGGCGTTCACCGAATCCTGGATGTCCTGTAAAAAGACGCTCACCGAAGGCACGTGGTAACTTTCGATCTGGTTGTGGCCCTGGCCGTCATCCGCTCCTTCCACCAGCTGGGCGGAAAATTCTCCGCTGCCTAAGTCTAGGGTGTAGGACTGCACTTTTTCATCTTCAAAAAGATAGACGATTTCAGAATACCGGTAGGTGGGCATAGTGGAGGAGCGGTACATGCTGGTCATAATCCAGATCACCGCCACAAAGGCTATGGCAACCAAGACGTAAATCAGAATCGTCTTTTTTTTGCTGCTTTTCAAAGGCTTACACTCCCTCTTTCGTTTTGTTTGCTGCGGCCGCCGCCGCATGATCTCCCTCCGGTGCAATGCAGGAGGACTTTAATACCCCGATGTAGGGCAGATTGCGGTACTTTTCAGCATAATCCAAGCCGTACCCCACCAAAAAGGCATCCGGCACGGTATACCCCACATAATCCGCTTGGATTTGGGGGACTTTCCGCCGGGCGGGTTTGTCCAGCAGAGTACAGATCTTTACGCTTTCCGCCCCTTGGCTGAGCAGCTTTTGCCGGACGTTCCACAGGGTAAACCCGGTATCCAAAATATCTTCTACCAACAGGATGTGCTTTCCCGCCACCGGAAATTCCGGCTGTTTGAGCCAGGCCAGCTTGCCGTCGGAAACGGTGCTTTTGCCGTAGCTGGAAACCTGAATAAAATCCAACGTCACCGGCAGTTTGATCTGCTGGATCAGTTGGGAAAAGAACACTGCCGCCCCTTTGAGCACGCAAATGGCGGTAAGTTCCCGACCCTGATAATCCCGGGTGATGGCCTCCCCCAACTGGGCGGTACGGTCTACAATCTGCTGATGGGACAGCAGCAACGATTCCACATCCGGATGCATTGATTCACTCTCCTTCTCCTGGATGCCATGGGCGAATGGCCCAAACCTGCCGGGTAGCGGCGTCGGGAACGGCCCTTCGGTCTACCCCGATTCCTTCCACAGCTGCCACACCCAAACCGTCTGCCAAAACCCACCGGTACTGGCGCTGCCACGCCGGCACCTTCTTTTGTTCAAACCATTTTTTCAAGGTTTTGGTCCCGTTTCGCCTGGGCAGGGACAATACATCCCCGGGACGGCGGGTGCGAAATATTGCATCCTTGGATATTTTACCACAATCCAAAAAAAGTGCAAGACGAAACCATGAAAAAGTATAAAGTTTTTGCGGGGAATCTATGTCAATTTTTTGAATTTCAAACCAATTCCCTCCAGGGCCTTGAAATTGCCCCGGCTGCAAGGGAAATCCCGGCCATTCTCCGGCTTTCGACGGCAGAGCCGCCAATGCTCCCTGGCTGGAACAGTACCCCTTTCCCCCCCGGGCAAACGACCCGGCCTGGGAAAAGAGTTTCACCAGATGTTCCACCTCTCGATGGGAGACGGTGAGCTGCTGCTCTTCCAACAAAAGTACTGCTGCCCGCCGCTGCAACGCCGGGTGAAGGGCGGCCAACCGTGAGGTGGCGTAACCCTCTCCCTGCCAGGCGGCATCCAAAGCTTGCCGGGCTAAGCCGGTGAGGCAATCTTGATCCTCCCGGCAGTCCTGCGCCAGCCGGGCCAGAGCCAAATCCGCCTGGGGATTGATGTTTCGCAGCACCGGCATCACCTGGTGACGAAGTTGATTGCGGGTATACTCCAAGGATCGGTTAGAGGAATCCTCACGATAGGTTAAGCTCTGCCGGGCGCAGTATTGCCGCACTTCCGTCCCGGTCATGTCCAGCAGCGGACGGTAGATCCTTCCCCGCCGGAAAGGGATGCCCCCCAGCCCTTTCAAAGAGCTACCCCGGCTCATAAAAAACAACAGGGTTTCTGCCTGGTCGGAAGCGGTGTGGGCGGTGACCAAAACCCGTTTGGGATCCTCTTCCAAAAGCTGCTCAAACCAGCAATACCGAGCCTGCCGCCCTGCTTCTTCCAGGGACAACCCCTTTTGAGCAGCCAGTTGTCCCGGCGCCAGTTCCTTGACTGTCAGGGGAATCCCCCATGTTTCACAGAGGCGGCGGACAAACTCCTGATCCCCGTCGCTCTCCTTTCCCCGCAAGCCGTGGTTCAAATGAGCTGCCAGCAGAGAAAAAGACCGCCCCGGCAGACTCCAAAGCCGATGCAAAAGGCATACCGAATCCGCTCCGCCGGAAAGGGCCGCCACTACAGTGTCCCCTGGATGGAGCAGGGAGAGGAATCGGGCAAAGCAGTCCATAAAAAAATCCTTTCAAAAAACGGCGCACTGAGGCGCCGTCCATTTTGTTCTTGTTTCTTACCGAGATACAAGACTTAATAATCCTCGCGCCGCTGCTCTAAATTGGTAAACCGGGTCAAGGTACCATTCCACCCCAGCTTAATGTCCCCGGTACTGCCATGGCGGTTTTTCGCCAAAATGCAGAGGGCTTCGTTGGGATGCTCCGTTTCCGGATTGTAGTAACCCTCCCGAGTAAGCATCAGCACGATATCTGCATCCTGTTCGATGGAACCGGATTCCCGCAAGTCGCTGAGCATAGGGCGGTGGTCGCTGCGGCTTTCCGCCGCCCGGTTCAGCTGGCTGAGCACCAGCACCGGTACATCCAATTCCTTGGCCATCACCTTCAAGGTTCGAGTGATCTTACTCACTTCCTGCACACGATTCTCCGTGCGGGAGCCGCTTTCAATCAGCTGCAGGTAGTCGATGACAATCAACCCCAGATTCCGCAGCTTCCGGCACTTGGCCTTGATTTCGCTGACGGTGATCCCGGCAGTGTCGTCGATGTAGATATGAGTCTGACTCAGCCGGTCGGCAGCAGCGGAAAGCTGCACCCACTGATCCTTCTCCAAGCGCCCCGTTTTCAACAATTCGCCAGGCACTTGGCTTTCGCTGGACAGCATACGGCTGGTGAGCTGTTCCCGGCTCATTTCCAAGCTGAAAATGGCCACATCCCGCTTTGAATGGGCAGCCACATAGCTGGCCACATTTAAGGCAAAGGCACTTTTTCCCATACCGGGACGGGCCGCCAACAAAATCAAATCTGACCGGTTCAAGCCGGTCATCTTAACGTCCAGCTCCACAAACCCGGTAGGCAGCCCTGCATATTCTTCCCGGTCTTCCCCGGTCAGATGTAGGAGTCGGTCGAAGGTCTCCAGCACCGCCGTCTCGATCGGGACCATAGCGGTGTTGCTTCTTCCCTGACGGATGTCGTAAATGGACTGTTCCGCCAGTTCCAGCAGGCGCTCCGAGTTGGAATCCCCCTGCTGGGCGGCATGAGAAATCACTCCGGCGGCCAAAATCAACCGGCGGCGGTAGTAGTAATCCCGAATAATCCGGCAATAGTCCCGCATATTGGCGGTACTGGGGACGGCGTCCATCAACTGCACCAGGTAGGACTTGGCTTCCCCTTCCTCTCGGAAGATGCCGGAAGCCTCTACCTCTTGCAGCACCGTGACAAAATCCACCGTCTGGGCCAGATCGAACATATTCAAAAAAATGCTGTACAGCCGCTGGTGCTGGGGCAGATAAAGCATATCCGGCCCGCTGATCTCCTCCAGGGCCACGTTGATGGTGGAGGGATCCAGCAGCAGACAGCCCAAAAAAGCCTGCTCCGCCTCTACCTGAAAGGGCAGATTCTGGGGCTGGGCTTCCTGTGGGTAATCCGGCATGGTATTCTCCTGTTCTTGCATGGAAAAGCGAAACTTATGCGGTAACGATCACTTTCATGGAAGCAGTGACCCCGGCATGGAGCTTCACTTCAAAGGTAAATTCTCCTTGGGCCTTGATGTCGGCGGAAAGCTCCACCTTCTTCTTGCTCACCGGCACGCTGTACTGCCGGGAGACGGCGTCGGCAATTTCCTTGCTGGTGACCTTGCCGAACAGCTTGCCGTTTTCCCCAGCCTTAGCGTGGACGGTCACCGTCTTGCCCTGCAAAAAGGCGGCAGTCTTTTTGGCTTCATCCAGCGCCACCTGCGCGTGGTGCGCTGCCGCAGCATCCTTGGTCTCCTTTTCGTTGATGGCGGCTTTGTCTGCCACCACTGCCAGGCCCTTCTTCAGCAAAAAGTTGTTGGCGTAACCGTCGGAGACCTTCACCAGATCCCCTTTTTTGCCGCTGCCTTTCACATCTGCCAGTAAAATAACCTGCATGGTATCTTCCTCCTGATTCAAATTACATGGTATCGTAATATTCATCGATGGCTTCCAGAAGCTGCTTTTTCACCTTGCTGCAATCCTTGGCCTTGATCTGAGCGCCCGCCATACTGAGATGACCGCCGCCCCCTAATTTTTCCATAATCAACTGGACGTTCATCCCGCCCATGCTCCGGGCAGAAA
>DXWR01000082.1 GCA_019416775.1 Oscillospiraceae bacterium
ATTCTTGAGGAGAAGAAGGAGATTCAAAAGATCTCTTCAACGGATGTGCACCCAAAAGATGTGCAAAAATTTGGAGGTAATATTTATGGCACGTTTTACTTTACCCAGAGACATTTATCACGGAGCAGGATGCTTAGAAGAGCTGAAAAACCTGAAGGGGAAAAAGGCGATTCTGGTTCTGGGCGGCGGCTCTATGAAGCGGTTCGGCTTTGTAGATCGCGCTTTGGAGTACTTGAAAGAAGCCGGCATGGAAGTGCGGCTGTTTGAAAACGTTGAACCCGATCCCAGTGTGGAAACGGTGAAGAAGGGCGCTCAGGCAATGCTGGAGTTCGAGCCTGACTGGATCATTTCCATGGGCGGCGGTTCTCCCATCGACGCTGCCAAAGCGATGTGGGCATTTTATGAATATCCGGACATCACCTTTGAAGATCTGATCACTCCCTTTAGCTTCCCCACTCTGCGGACCAAGGCGAAATTCTGCGCCATTCCTTCTACTTCCGGCACCGCTACCGAAGTAACTGCATTCAGCGTCATCACCGACTACGAAAAGGGCATTAAATATCCGCTGGCTGACTTCAACATCACCCCCGATGTGGCCATTGTTGATCCGGATCTGGCTCAGACCATGCCTGCAAAACTGACTGCGCACACCGGCATGGACGCATTGACCCACGCCATCGAAGCCTATGTGTCTACCGTCAACTGTGAATTTACCGACGCCTTGGCTCTGCGTGCAATCCAGATGGTATTTGAATATCTGCCGGATTCCTTCAAGGGCGACAAGGTTGCTCGTGAAAAGATGCACGACGCACAGTGCATGGCTGGTATGGCATTCTCCAACGCACTGCTGGGCATTGTCCACTCCATGGCTCATAAGACCGGCGCCGCTTTCTCCACCGGCCACATTCCTCACGGAGAAGCCAACGCCATCTATCTGCCCTACGTAATTAAGTACAATGCCAAGGACGAAGTGGCTGCCAAGCGGTACGCCAACATTGCCAAGTTCGTTGGTTTGGAAGGCAACACCACCGAAGAACTGATCCAGGCTCTCCGGGATAAGATCGATTCTTACAATGTAGTTTTGAATATACCCAAGACCTTGAAGGACTTCGGCATTGTGGAAGACGAATTCAAAGAAAAACTCAGCAGCATCGCTACCAACGCCATCGGCGACGCCTGCACTGGTTCCAACCCCCGTCAGCCCTCTCAGGAAGAGATGGAAAAGCTGCTGACCTGCATTTACTACGGCAACGAAGTGGATTTTTAATCTGCTGCTGTGAATAAGTTCCCCCGGAAAGGCTGTCTCTTACGATAGCCTTTTTGGGTTTTGACAACAAGATTTTTCAGAAAACGATCTAGTAAAAGGAGGCTGAATCCCATGAGTCAAAACCTGATTATTACCATCAGCCGGCAATATGGCAGCGGCGGGCGGGAAACCGGTGTGATCCTCTCCAAACAGATGGACATTCCGCTGTATGACCGCGAGCTGCAAACCGTTGCCGCCGCCCGGAGCGGCATCGATTTAAAACTGTTGGAAAATGTGGATGAAACAGCCTCCAATAGTTTGCTGTACAACTTAGTTATGAAATCGAACAGCACCATTACCGATCCCAGTACCCTTCCTTTGAGCGACAAGCTCTTTGCCGCACAAAGTGAGATTATTCGGGAATATGCTGCCCAGGGGTCCTGCATTTTTGTGGGGCGCTGTGCGGACTTTGTGCTGCGCAACCAGCCTAATGTGGTGAAGGTATTTATCCATTCTGAGATCAATGCTCGGATCAACCGCATCAAGCGGCTCCATCAGGTTAATGCAAGGGAAGCGGAAGCGGATATTTACAAAACCGACCGCCGCCGCGCCAGTTATTACAATCGAAACACCCAGCGCCGTTGGGGCAAGGCGGAGTATTACGATCTCAGCCTGTCCAGCAGTGAGATCGGGGTGGAAGGCTGCGCCCAGATGATTGCGGACTTCGTCCGGATCCGAAAGGACTTTAAAACCGGCCGCATTGATTTGTAAAGAGAAAGCGAAACTATGTTTCACTTTGCTTTTCAGATGCAGCATTGGTTGTTTCTGAACGGTAATACGGTAATTTCGATGTTTTTTACTTTTCCATGAAACGTGAGACCCTCTGCTTTTTGAGCAGGGGGTTTTGCTGTATATTCCCTAACTTCAGGCGGATACTAACCAAAAAGCAGGGGGAATCTTTCTATGTGCGATCAACTTCAGCCGGAAGAGCTGGAACAGCAGCGGCAGGACATTGTGGATTTTGGTTTGGTGCGGATTGGAGGAAAACACGCCGTCCAGTGCCTCTCCATCATTGGTCAAATTGAAGGGCATTACCTGCTTCCTGCCAACAACAAAACCACCAAATATGAGCATATCCTCCCCCAGTTAGTCGCCATGGAGGAGGACGATGGGGTGGAAGGACTTTTGATTCTGCTCAACACCATCGGCGGGGATGTAGAAGCCGGCCTAGCCATTGCCGAACTCATTGCCGGAATGGCCAAACCCACTGTGTCTCTGGTGCTGGGAGGGGGCCATTCCATTGGAGTACCCTTGGCGGTCAGCGCCAAAACTTCCTTTATCGTTCCCAGCGCCACCATGACCGTCCACCCGGTGCGCACCACCGGCACCGTGGTGGGGGTGCGGCAAAGCTTTGCCCATTTTGAAAAGATGCAGCAGCGGATTGTCCGGTTTATTTCCGATCACTCTCGAATTACCGCCGCCCGGCTCAATCAGCTGATGATGACGGTGGGGGATCAGGCATTGGACATGGGGGTGATCCTTTCCGGTGACCAAGCGGTGGAGGAAGGACTTATCGACCATGTGGGAAGCTTGCAGGACGCGTTAAAGGAACTGTATCGTCTGATTGAAGCCAGCGCCCCGCCGCAAAATCAGCCAAAGGAATTAGACTAACCTGAAATTTGTTCCGCCTCAGAAGATTTTCTTTCTGCGGCGGACTTTTTCTTTCTTTTTCAAAGCAATCATAGGGAAGTACTTCATGCTCTTTTGGAGTTGCCTTGACTTTTTATCCCTCTTTGCTATAATTGACTTATCAAC
>DXWR01000083.1 GCA_019416775.1 Oscillospiraceae bacterium
CTCAAAAAGTGCGGCACCTATTATCTGGCTACCATGGAAGGGGATCAACCCCGGGTCCGCCCCTTCGGCACCATTGACCTGTTTGACGGCAAACTCACCATCCAAACCGGCAAGAAAAAAGAAGTGTCCAAGCAAATGATGGAAAATCCTAAAATTGAAATCTGCGCCTTCGACGGTCAGCGCTGGCTGCGGATCTCCGCCACCGCCGTAGAGGACCCTCGTTTGGAAGCCCAGAAGCATATGCTGGACGCCTATCCTTCGCTGCAGGAGATGTACCAGGCCGGGGATGGGAACACCCAGATCTTCGCATTGGAGCAAGGGGTCGCCACCTTTTCCTCCTTCACGGAAGCGCCCTACCGTATTACCTTTTAACCGTCCCTCTCGGGCATCCGGGAAAAACCCGGCAGCACCATGGAGAAAGGATGGATCCCGGCCCGAAAATACGTATCATGAAACAACATCAACCAGAAAGCAGGTGAGGTTATGCTGAAAAAGATTTTCATTGGACTATTGGCGGCAGCGTGCGTATGCTGTCTCAGCGGCTGCGTGGTTCAGCTGCCATCCCAAAACCCCGCTACCAGCTCCCCCGCATCCCAAACCCAAACGGAGGATACCGCCTCCGGGGACAGCGCTCCCCCCTCTTCCTCCACCGGCGCCTCCAGCCAAAGCAGCACTGCCCCTTCCGACGGAGAAATCGGCAGAGAGGACGCCTTTGCCATTGCCCTGGAAGATGCAGCAGTTTCCCAATCGGATGCTTACAACATCAAAATTGAGCGGGACGGGGACAACGGCATCCCTATTTTCGACATCGAATTTGAAACCGACTACGGGGATTTCGACTACGAAGTGGCCATTGCCGACGGCAGCATAATCGGCAGCGACTACGAAATCCAGGATGAGTGGGCCTACCGGCAGCCGAACAACCCTGTTTCGGAAGAGCAGGTAAAAGCTCTGGTGCAGCTGAAGGTGCCCGGCGCTTCCCTTTCGGACATCCGGGTGTGGCAGGAAAGCGACGACGGCCGCCCCCGCTACGAAGGCAGCCTTTCCTACAACAACATTTACTACGAATTTGAAGTGGACAGTCAGACCGGGATCATCCTGGACTGGAACGCCGATTACCGGCGCTGACCCAAAAGCAAAACGCCCAAAGTCCGGTGCAAGCCAGGCTCTGGGCGTTTTTTATGAGGAAATGAGAAAATCAGGTTTTCAGTTCAGGGCGGAGATCCCATCGGATCCTGCCGTCCACAATGTGGAGGATCCGATGGCACTGATCGGCGATCTCCTGGTTGTGGGTGACGATGACAATGGTCTTTCCCTGTTGGTTGAGATTTAAGAAGATGTCCATCACCTTTTGAGAGGTTGCGCTGTCCAAATTACCGGTGGGTTCGTCCGCCAAAATCAATTCCGGGTCGTTGACAATGGCCCGGGCTATGGCCACCCGCTGCTTCTGTCCCCCGGAAAGATCCCGGACATTGCGCTTGGCCAACCGGCTGATCCCCAGCTGGGCCATCACCTGTTCCGACAGGGACTTTATGCGGAAAAAGGGAGTTTTATCAAAGTACAACGGCGTGGACACATTGCTGAGCACCGTTTCGCCGGGCAGCAGGCCGTAGTCCTGAAGCACGAAACCGATGTGGGCCGCCCGGAACTTCGCCAGCTTTCGTTCACTGAGCCGGCTGATCTCGGTGTTTTCAAAGCGGTAGCTCCCCTCGTCGAACCGATCCAGTCCTCCTAAAATATGCAGGAGGGTGGATTTTCCGGATCCGGAAGGGCCCATAATGGCCAGCAGTTCTCCCCGCTCCACTTTCAGACTGACGGACTGAAGGGCATGGCATTGGTTGGGCTTCCCTTTTTGGTAGGTTTTCTCCAAATTCTTGATTTCGATCATGGTCTCAGTCCTTTCTGCGATAGCCGGTCAAGGGAGATTGACGGAACGCTTTGAAGAAGGGAGGCAGCACCGACAGCACTGCCACCGCCAGAAAGAGCAAGGCGGAAATGCCGATAAATTCTTTGGTGACGGCGTACTGGTAAAACAGCCCCAGCTCGTCGGAGCTGTACTTTAACAGCATATACCCAACAAAAATCAGGCAGGAAACCAGATACAGCACCGCAAAATAAATGGCGTAGATGGCGATGCACTTGGGCCAGGAGGCCCCGCAGATCTGGTAAATAGAAAAGGTGCGCAGCTGCCGCCGGGCATTGAGCAGGCTGATGCAGATCAAGCTGCACACCACCACAATCAGCAGGGTTACCGCCAGGGGAAGGACATCCTGGAACTGTTCCAAAAACTGGGCCTGGGTGGTTTGCCCCATCTCCGGCAGGGCGTAGCAATAGCCGTATTGGCTTAAAGTTTGGGCAATTTCAGTGAGCTGGGCCTGGTCCACCTTGGCCGGGTCAAAGTACTCCATCCGGATGATGGTGGAAGGCTGGGTGATCCCCTCAATGGGGCCGCAGATCAACTGCACCGCATCCGGCCCCAAGCGGGTGTACACCGTATCCAAGGACGGCGCGCCTTGATTGGTGACGGTGGTGCTGGTGCCGTCGTTGAGCACCAAGGCATTGGTGCGGTCCACCACCCCCACCACCTGGAATTCCAAGGTCAAATCCGGATAGCTTTTGGTCTGTTCATACCGAATGTTCTCCGGCAGGCGGTAATACTGACTGGGACTGCCGGAAATCACGTCCCTCACCTTGTAGGTGGTGGGAAAGGTGTGGGTGTCCACCACCACGCAGGGAATCCGGCCGTTCTCTAAATTGACGTCGGTGAACCAGTTTCCGCTGCTCACCGGCAGCTTCATCCGTTGGGCGGAAAGACTGTCCACCATCTGAATCCGCACCCCCTCCGGCAGGGACGCTACCTCCAGATAGCTGGTGGAGCTGCGGCCCAGATAACCGTCGATGCGGGAGAGGTATTCCTGAACCTCCGGTTCGCCGGCGGTGCTGATGGAAAGGTTTCCTTCCCCGTCCACCTGCATCATGGGGCCTTGGTAATACACGGCGCAGAAAAGATCGTTGTCGTAAAGCATCCGTACCTGCTGGGTGCCCCAGCTGTAGTTGTTGTACAGGGTGGCAAAGGTGACCATGGAAAGGATGATCTCCAAACAGAGCAGCAAGGTCAAGCCCAGATGGCTTTTCAGGATCCGCAGGGATAATCGCAACAGTTTCATTGTTCTCCCTCGCTTTCATGCAGCAGCTGCACCACTTCGGCTCGGAGATACCGCAGAATCACCAGCAGCATCACCACTCCGGTGATCAAAAACAGCAGCAAAAACCACAGGAAAATATCCTCCCAAAACATGGGAATCCCCTGGACCCCCACTGCCTGGGTAAGCCATTGGCCCAACGGCCAAGCCGCCACCGGCAGGGCGATGACAAAGCAAAGGCAGAACCAAAGCAGGTTTTCCACCCAAAGGTACACCGCCGCCCGCAGCTTGGAAAGCCCCAGCATCCGGAACACCCCATAGGAAAACCGGCGCCGTTGGAGCAGGTAAAAATAAAGGTAAGCCAAAGTGACCACCACCAAAAGATACATCAAAATGGTGGAGGTAAGGCTGGCCTGGATGCTGCTGAGATAATCCTGGGTATACTCCGGCAGTTCCATGCTTTGGTAAGAAATGCCCGCTTGCTGCAAGGCCGGTTCCACCTGTTCCAGCTGATCTCGGGTATAGGGGGGTTGGAGGGCGATCTCCATCCGGTCCACCAGATTCCGCCCCTGCAGCAGGGTGGTACAGGGAACCCAAAAATCACTTCCCGTCCCGATTTCGGTGCCCACGATCTCATAGCTTTCCCCATAGATGGAAACGGTGCCGTCGGGAAAATAGGATTCAAAGCCGGAAGGAATGGTAATCACCTTGGCGGCCTGCTCCACCTGCTCTTGGGAAAAAGGCGGGGTGGTGCGGCCATAGTAGATGGCATCCTCCGGATAGATGGCCATCAAGCGGCAGGTTTGGCTGTAGGTGCCGTCCCCGTTGGAGAAGTAGCGCAGGTTCACATCCTCAAAGAAAGCGGAAAGCACCGCCTGACCAAAGGGAATCTTATCGCTGCCGGCCAGGGCCTGGATCTGCTCCCAGGTGGGATTACGGTCCAGAGTGACGGTCATCCACTCGGAGGCGGTGAGGGAGTATTCCAGCTCCTGCTGGCGGCTGGCGTTGTAAAAAAACAGCACTCCCCCCAGGGAAATGATGGTGATTAGGAAAAACAACAGATAGGTCTTCCAATAGGCTTTCAATCCCTGGCGTAGAATGTAGAGAAAAGAAAGCAAAGGCTTCACAAAATTCACTCCCTTCTGCCCAAAGTCCGGGCTTGCCGATCAGCCTCCTTCGGTGCGCTGCCGCAGCACCAGCTCCACAATGGGCTGATAGTCTTGGTAGCGCAGGGCATAGTAGGCGGAATTCTCCCCGGAAGTAATGGTAAGCTGATAGTTTTCCCCGCCGGTGAAATCCAGGATGGTTTCGCCTCCGTCGCTGCCCAGGACTCTCAATACCGTGGGCGTGGAGGTCACCTCATTGGCGTCCCCGGGCTGGGTCTGCACAGTGGCAGGCAGGGCATTGAGGTATTGGACCGTTTGGACCACCGCCGCTTCACTCATATCAGAAAATCCCGGAGGATCCATCCGGTCGGTTTGGAATTGGATGCCGGTCAAAACCTCCGCTGTCAGATCTGCAAAGGGAGTGAGCACTTGCCGTGAATCCGATTCCGTCAGGCGGATTTCCGCCAGGGTGTCCTGATCCAGCAGATAGCGCATGGTCTCCACACCCCCCACCTGACTGTACCCTGAATTGGTGGGCACCTGATGG
>DXWR01000084.1 GCA_019416775.1 Oscillospiraceae bacterium
AGATGGAAATAAGAGATTTTGCTGTTTCCCCTCTTGAAAAACCCCGGCTGGTAGTGTACAATAAAAGCATACCGATTTTCCCTTTGAGGGGAAAACGCAAATGCGAGAAACGGAGGAATCTAGCATGGCGATTACACTCAACGATAAGCATCTGGCGAGCTTTGTACGCTCCCATGAGCTGGACGGGATGGCCCCCCTGGTGAAGGCCGCCCATGAAATGCTTCACAATAAGACCGGCCTGGGCAACGACTTTTTGGGCTGGGTGGAGCTGCCCACCAATTATGACAAAGAAGAGTTCGCCCGGATCCAAAAGGCGGCGGAGAAGATCAAAAAAGACTCCGATGTGCTGGTGGTTATCGGCATCGGCGGCTCCTACCTGGGCGCTCGTGCCGTCATCGAAGCGCTGAAGAGCCCGCTGTACAACAACCTGCCCAAGGATACCCCGGACATTTACTTTGTGGGCTGCAACATCAACCCCACCTACTTAAACCAGATCCTCACCATCTGCGAAGGCAAGGATATTTCGGTGAACATCATCTCCAAGAGCGGCACCACCACCGAACCCGCCCTGGCGTTCCGGGTGTTTAAGAAGCTGTTGGAGGACAAATACGGCAAGGAAGGGGCCAAGGAACGGATCTACGCCACCACCGACAAAGCCAAGGGAACCTTAAAGGGCCTGGCAGACCGGGAAGGCTACGAAACCTTCGTGGTGCCCGACGACGTAGGCGGACGGTTTAGCGTGCTCACCGCCGTGGGTCTTCTGCCCATCGCCTGTGCCGGCATTGACATCGACGCTTTGATGGCCGGCGCACGCCAGGCTCAAAACGAGCTGTGCGACACCGACCTGTCCAAGAACGACTGCTACAAGTATGCGGCCTACCGGAACATCCTGCTGCAAAAGGGCAAGAAGGTGGAGATGCTGATCTCCTACGACCCCGCCTTTGCCATGATGAATGAATGGTTCAAGCAGCTGTTCGGCGAAAGCGAAGGCAAGGATCAGAAGGGCATTTACCCCTCCAGCGCCATCTTCTCTACCGACCTGCACAGCCTGGGTCAGTTTATCCAGGACGGTAGCCGGATTATGTTTGAGACCGTGGTGAACATCCACAAACCTCAGCAGGACTTCTTTGTGGAGGACGACCCGGAAAACCTGGACGGCTTGAACTTCCTGTCCAACCAGAACATGAGCGTGGTCAACGAGAACGCCTTCAAGGGTACCGTTATCGCCCATACCGAAGGTGGCACCCCCAACATGATTCTGGAAATGCCCGAACTGGATGAAGCCAACCTGGGCTATCTCATCTACTTCTTTGAAAAAGCCTGCGGCATCTCCGGCTATCTGCTGGGTGTGAACCCCTTCAACCAGCCCGGCGTGGAGAGCTACAAGAAGAATATGTTTGCTCTGTTGGGCAAACCGGGTTACGAAAGCGAAAAGGCCGCTCTGCTGGCGAAGCTGGGCGAGTAACCCAACACCCCTTTCCACCGGCAAAACGGCAAGCGGCGTCCGGGGGAGAGAGACCTACCCCGCTTGAGATTGGAGCGACAGTTATGATTAAGTTGATCGTGGGGAGCAAAGGCTCCGGCAAAACCAAGACCCTCATTTCCATGTGCAATGACGCAGTGAAAAACACCGATGGCTGCGTGGTGTGCATCGAGAAGGCCATGAGCCTGCAATTCTCCATCGTCCCCCAGGTGCGGCTGATCCATGCCGACGCCTATAGCATCAGCGGTTACGACGAATTCTACGGATTCATCTCCGGCGTGTTGGCGGGCAACTACGACATCAAGGACATCTTCGTGGACGGTATCCTGCGCATCGGCAACCGGGACCTGGATGGCCTGGGCGTGCTGCTGGATCGGATTCAGGCATTGGTGAAGGATGAGGTCACCGTAGTGGTTACCGTGTCCACCGATGTGGAAAACCTCCCTGCCAGTGTCAGCAAGTACCTGGACTAATCAAAAATAACAAAAATAAAGCGGAGTGGGAAACCACTCCGTTTTTTCTATGGGTTCAGCTCCGCCATTCCGGGTACTTTAGGGCGGTATGGATGGTATTTCGGATGCCGTCCAGATAACAGGATCGGACGCAGTAATATTCCGTTTCCTCCCCGGTTTGCAGGGTGAGCTGGAAATTGGTCCGGCTGTGGATTTTTACCAACATTTGGCTGCCGTCGGAATAGGTCAGCCGCAGGACGGTGGGGGTGCCGGTGTCAGCTTCCAGATCCGGCTGAGGCTGCACCGTAGCCCGGATGGCAGTCAGCTGCATCACCACTTCTTCCAGATCGGGGGAGGACAGGGAGGTGAAGCTGGGGGGATACAGATTTTGATTTTCCACTTCCAGCTTGGTAAGCTGATTGGCTTGCAGATCCCCTAAGGGGCAGAGAATTTCCTGAGCCTGGGTATCGGTGAGCTGGAGAGATACGACCTGGTCGGCAGGAAAGACGTAGGTGTACCGATCCACCATACCGGCAAAGTTCAGCGATTCTTGCTGGGGAAGTTCTCCGGTAAAGGTGAGGGTAGCGGCTTGATTGGCGGTGAGTTGATCCACTGCCAGGGGATTGCCTTGGGCGTCCAAACAGGTCAGCCCCTCTAGGGGTACCTGGAAATAGAAGTCGATCACATGGTGCTGGCATAGCTGAAGGTTTTCTCCGTCCTCCGAGATAATTTTCAGGTTGGAGGCGATGGAGACGGTTTCCTCTTGGTTGGCCACGTCAGGGTTGACATCCGAAGGGCCGTCGATGGCAGAGATGGAACCGGTGGTGATTTGGGGGTTGACGTTTCCGGGGCCCGCGATTTGGTTGTGGTTAAAGCAGCCGGTCAAGGCGGTGAGCAGAGCCGCGGACAGCAACAGGGAAACTAAGGATTTTACTTTCATGATTGCACCTTCTTTCGAACAGAGAGGCGAAGTAGAATGATCTCTTTTTCTTTTAGTATAACAAAAGATCACCGTTCTTTCTATTGGAGGTTTTCACAAGAAAAACAGCAAAAACTGTCATATCTCACAAGGGGAATTTCCAGGCGAAAACCATATCTAAAACCGCTTAGAAATACTCTCCCTTCTATATCAGTAAGTGGGAAAAACAGGCGAGCCGGTTACACTGAAATCGGGGAAAAGGCAAAAAAAGAGCGTGCCGCAGCACGCTCTGGAAAGGATTTAATTAGACTCGTTCGATCATTTCACCGATGGTGATTTCCGGGTCTTCCACGGCGGTGAACAGGATCCGCATAAGATAGTAATACAGCTTCTGGATGTCTTCCTTGCTATACAACGCGGACTGATACCGGAAGTAGAAGTCCATGCCAACCCCTAAGGGACGGTGCATCACCGTCAGGTAGATGGGCAGCACTTCAGTGCCGGCGTCGTACCAGGTGAAGCGGTAGTCGATGTGGTTTAACCGGTCGTCACTAAGCCGCATGGGGAAGGGCTGGTAGGTCAAGGAGATGCTCTGGTACCAGGAGTTGGCAGGGGCGCCCCACTTTTCCTGGAGCATCTGATCCACCTTCAGGGAATCGAAATCCTTGTGACGGAAAATCCGGCTCTGCAGGGCGGTGATTTTCCGCACCCCTTCTAAGAAGGTGATGTCCGGTTCCATAATGGTGCGGCAGGGGAAGACGTGGATCCGGCTGCCTCCGGCCTTTCGGTCCAGCTTGGAGGTCCGACGGGAGACGTAGCAGCGCAGACTAATGTCCTTTTGACCGTCGCACTGCTTGGACAGGTAGGTCCTCAGTCCCATGAGCAGCAGATTGTTTAAGGAAATGCCCTGTTCCTGGCAGAATTCCAACAGCCGTTCCGAGGGGTTGGGTTCCAGCACATAGGTGTCCTGGCCCACGCTCTGGTCCTTTTCCTCCTGATAGGCCCAGCGCTTGCCGGGAGCGGTGTAGCCGGTGCCTCGGATGTCGCTGTACAGAGGTTCGCCGTCGGCTTCCACCATTTTTTCCCAGAAAGCCAGATCCTTGGCCAAACGCTTGGGATCCTTGGCCCGCTCCAGGTCGTTGAGCAGGGAATCCAGGTAGGAGGTGCGGTCGGCGGGCTGGGGGGTACCCAGTACTTTGGAAGCGTACAACTCCACAATGTCGCAGACCAGCACAATCATAGCGCAGGAATCGCAGATGGTGTGGTCGGTGTGGACGTAAATGCCGTTCCAGCCTCCGGGCATGGCCACGGTGACGATTTCACACAGCGGGGCGTCCCAGCGAGTGGGGAAGGGCTGACGGCTCCACTGGCGGAGAATGCCGTCCGCTTCTTCCCAGCTTTTCTGGGAAAAGTCTTCGTGGCGGATGGGGGTGTCGTCGAGAGGAACAATGTATTGTTCAATGTTGCCGTCTTTGTCTTTGGTAAACCGGGTGCGCATGGAGTCGTCCCGGGCCAGGGCTTCTTTCACCGACTGGGCCAGCAGATTGAAATCCACGTCCAGCTTAATCAGCAGGCTGACGCAGACGTTCAGCACCTGCTTGTGTTTGGCACCCTGGAGCATGGTCAGCAACAGGTTTTGAGCAACGGTGATGGGGTATCGCTTGAGTTCCATTTTTATCATCCTTTCCTTGCTGAATTTAGGAAGATATCCTTTTGGTTTGGGAACAGTATGTATCCTGTTCCCAAGTTCTATTATACGGGAAGGGAGAAGGAAATGCAATGGAAAAAAGCAAATAAATTGTAAAGCAATTCAAAAAAATCCTTAGGAATTTGACACGTGTCGACTGAACAAAAGATTATACGCTCAAATAAGATGCCAGAGTGCACAAACAGGAAACGCTCCCCAAGATATAATGTGCCGGGGCGGATTTTTTACTGTGCAGACTTACTTCCCGGATCAGGGCGAAGTACATTCCTGCGGCGATAAAGGGAAGGATGCCTAGGTAACGTTGGAGCAGATCCGGCAGGAACCGGGGCAGGAATAAGGCGTTTTGCAGTACCACAATCACAGCAAGCAACTGCAGCACCATTCCTACCAGCAGTAACCGGCGGGAGTCTTGCTGGCTGCGGAGACGGCGAAGAAAGCAGACCAGAGTAATGATAAACTCCACCCCCAGTAACACCACAGCAGGGATGGCAAAATAGTTGAAAATCTCTTTGATGGCTTCCACAAGAATCCTCCTTCGGCCCCAAACTGAGCCGCTCTTTTCTCCAATTACTTTCATTATACACGGTTTTTAGTGGAAGTCAAAGAAAATTCGAAGGGGACAGAGAGGATTTTTGTAAAGTTTTTGTAAGATGGAAGAAAAGGAGAGGAAAAAGGGAAATTATGCCAGCCAGCACAGCAGGCCAAAGGCGGTGGTCACTGCGCCAAGCAGGTGGTAAGGCCAACGGCGGGTCCCTTCCCGGTAGGCGGGATTTCGGGAATTGGGATAGACCCACCAGAAGTCAATGGCAGTGAACAGCACTGCTGTGCCTCCTTCCCCAAAGGGCAGCAGCTTCAGACCGGACAGCAGGCAGGCCATTGCCAGCAGGTAGATCACCGGCAGCACCACCAGGGCCACCCAGGCTCGCCGTCGGTCGGGGAGGGCGTAGTCGTTACGGGTCACCGGGGCGTAACAGGAAATCAGCCAGATGAGCTGGACGGTGAACAGAATCATCAGGGGGATGGCATACCAAGTAGGGGAGAGATTGGGGAACAGGTTCATAAGGATTCCTTCTTTTCTAGGAAAATGGGAAGTGCTTTTAAACTAGAATAGCAGGGTAAAACCCGGAATACCATCTCGAACCGGCAAGATTTTGGATAAAATTAGGAAAATTCCCATAGAAAGCGCCGGGTGTTTCTATGGGTTGGGTTTGGAGCATACCGCCGGATTCCTTTCCGGGAAAATCCCTCCATTTTTTCGAAAAAAATCATTGACAAGCCCTCCCCTTTTCGGTATAATAGTTAGGCGCGCATGTGAGGTGAGTCGATGCTATTGGATTTACGCAGCGTCTTTGAAACCGAAGGCTCCCAAAAAGAGTTTTCGGAAGAGCTGGACGAACGGGAATACGAACTGTTTGGTACCAAGCCTTTTGTGGAACGCATTTCGGTGCGGGGCGAGGTGACCAACCGGGCGGGAGTGGTAACGCTTACGGCAAAGGTTTCGTTTCCTCTGCGGGTAGCCTGCGACCGCTGCCTGGAGGAGTTCACCCGGCAGTACGACTATACCTTCACCCACACTCTGGTGCGGCAGCTCCAGGACGAGTGGCAGGATTACATCCAGGTGGAGGACGGCGTACTGAATCTGGAGGAATTGATCCTATCTGATCTTCTGCTGGAGCTGCCTACCAAGCTCCTTTGCAAAGAAGATTGTAAAGGGCTGTGCCCTCAATGCGGATGCAACTTAAATCATCAGTCCTGTGATTGTAACAAAGCCTATCACGATCCCCGTTGGGATGTGTTGAACACCCTGCAATAAGGGTGACCGTAGTTTGAAGGAGGTGCTTAAACCATGGCAGTCCCCAAGAGAAAAACATCCAAAGCCAGAAGAGACAAGCGGCGCAGCGCCGTCTGGAAACTGAAGCAGCCCGCTTTTTCTGTCTGCCCTCAGTGCGGTGAGCTGAAGGCTCCCCACAAGGTTTGCGCAAGCTGCGGCTACTACAAGGGCGTCCAGGTGCTCAAGAAAGAGGCCTAAGCTGCTTGTATACCGAGCCGGAATATTCCCTGGCGGATGTTCCGACGCGAAAGAAGAAGGTTTCCCCGCGGGTCACTCCCACGGGGCTTTTTTCTATCATTTTTTCCTGTTCCGCTTTGTGTTAGGAGGTGCTTTATGGCAGTTGTGGTCAAAAACGTTATCCCCCATTCTCCTGCCGCTAAAAAAGGGATGCGGGCGGGGGACGTGCTCCGCTCCATCAACGGAAATCCCATTTCCGACGTGCTGGACTATGATTTCTACATTACGGAAAGTAAATTGACAGTGGAATATGCCAGAGGGGATAAAATTAAGACGATTCACATCAAAAAAGAGCAGTATCAGCCCTTGGGTTTGGAGTTTGAGACCTTTCTCATGGATGCTCAGCACAGCTGCACCAACCACTGCATCTTCTGCTTTGTAGACCAGACTCCCCCGGGAATGCGCCCCTCTCTTTACTTCAAGGACGACGATGCCCGGCTTTCCTTTTTGATGGGCAACTACATCACCCTCACCAACCTCAAGCAGCCGGACATCGACCGGATCCTGAAAATGCACATCAGCCCCATTAATGTGTCGGTGCACACCACCGACCCTCAGCTGCGGTGCAGGATGATGGGCAACCGGTTTGCCGGAGAAAAGCTGGACTATCTCCGCCAGCTGGCCCAGGGGGGGATTACCGTCCACTGCCAGTGCGTTCTCTGCCCCGGCATCAACGACGGCCCTGCCTTGGAACGGACTTTGAAAGAGCTGGGGGATCTATACCCCGGAGTGCAGTCCATCGCCTGTGTGCCGGTGGGGTTGACGAAGCATCGGGAAGGGTTATACCCTTTACAGCCCTACACCTCCGCCCAAGCAGGAGAGGTCATCGATCTGTTGGAAAAGTTTGCCGCCGACTTTTACGCTCAACATGGCACCCATCTGGCCTACGCCAGTGACGAGTTTTATCTGTTGGCCGGCCGTCCCCTCCCGGAGGAGGACTATTACGAGGACTTCTCCCAGCTGGAAAACGGGGTGGGGGTGATCGCCACCCTGCTGGCGGACTTCCGCCGTGCCTGGGAGGAGCTGCCGGGAGATGAGAAGCCTCGGAAATGCTCGGTGGCCACCGGCACCAGTGCTGCCCCCTTCTTGCAGCAGCTGGCGGTGAAGGCCAAGGAAAAGTACCCCAACCTGGATTGCCGGGTGTATCCCATCATTAATCACTTCTGGGGGGAGACCATCACCGTGGCGGGACTGGTCACTGCCGGGGACATTATGGAGCAGTTAAAAGACCAAGAATTGGGAGAGGTGCTGTTTTTGCCTGACTGTATGCTCCGGCACCAGCAGGACTTTTTCCTGGATGACAAAACGGTTCAGGATGTGGAAAACGCTCTGGGAGTGAAGGTACAGGTGATCCCTGCCGGAGGGGAAGAGTTTGCCTTTGCTATTACTGGGGAGGAGACGGTTTGCTGACGCCGGAATCCTAATACGTATGGTGAAACACGGGAGCTGGCTGGAAGTGAATGGAAGTTCCCTTGCCGGCCGTGTTTGCTGGTAAACTATTCGGAAAAGAATCCATAGATAGCAATGAAGCAGATAAGAGGACGAACCGGGATCGGCTTGTCCTTTTTTATTTTTTGTGTATGCTCTCTCTTTTTGTTACGATGTACCGGCCAAGGGCAGGGAGTTTTTTTGAAAAAATTGACAATCCCTTGGCAGTTTTGCTATAATGAATTTGATTTATCACGTCCATAAAAACAAGGGAAAAGAACTTTTTGCTCGTTCTCTTGAAATGATACCTATTTTCTGAAAATCAAAAGGAGGTACGCCCATGTCTACCCCTGTGGTAGCGGTGGTGGGACGGCCCAATGTGGGCAAGTCCACCCTATTTAATAAACTCATCGGCCGCCGGCTCAGCATTGTGGAGGACACTCCCGGAGTGACCCGGGACCGGATCTACGCTCCCTGTGAATGGTCCGGACGGAAGTTTCTGTTGGTAGACACCGGAGGATTGGAGCCCCACAGCAACGACCCGATTTTGTCTCAGATGCGGCGGCAGGCCCAGCTTGCCATGGAAGCCGCTTCGGTGATTATCCTGGTCACTGACGTGCGGGACGGAGTCACCGCCACCGACATGGAGGTCACCCAAATGCTGCAAAAAAGCGGCAAGCCGGTGGTGCTCTGCGTCAATAAGTGCGATTCCATCGGAGCCCTTCCGGCGGAGTACTATGAATTTTACAACCTGGGTTTGGGGGACCCCATTCCCGTTTCTTCCGTCCACGGTACCGGCACCGGCGATCTGCTGGACGCGGTGCTGGCCAATCTTCCTCTGCCGGAAACGGAGCAGGAGGATGAGGATACAGTGAAGGTGGCGGTAGTGGGCAAGCCCAACGTGGGCAAGTCCAGCTTGATCAACCGCATTGCCGGGGAGGAGCGGGTGATCGTTTCCGATGTGGCGGGCACCACTCGGGACGCCACCGACATCCCCATTCACAACCAGTACGGAGATTTTCTCTTTATTGATACCGCTGGGATGCGGCGGAAAAGCCGGGTGCTGGATAAAATCGAACAGTACAGCGTGCTTCGGGCTCAGATGGCGGTGGACCGCAGCGACGTTTGCTGCATTCTGTTGGATGCCACCGTGGGCTTCACCGAACAGGACAGCAAGGTGGCGGGTTACGCTCATGAACAGGGCAAGGGCTGCATTATTGTCATCAACAAGTGGGACGCAGTGGAGGACAAAACCGGCAAGACCATGCAGGAGATGCTGGATAAGCTGAAAAAGGACTTTTCCTTTATGAGCTACGCTCCCTTCCTGTTTATTTCCGCCAAAACCGGCCAGCGGGTGGAGAAGCTCTTCCCCCTGATCCAGGAGGTGGCCAAGCAGAACTCAGTGCGGATCAACACCGGCGTGCTCAACGAGCTGCTGGCAGCAGCCACCAACCGGGTGCAGCCCCCCAGCGACAAGGGCAAGCGGTTAAAGATCTACTATATGACCCAGGCCTCTACCAAGCCCCCAACCTTTGTGGCCTTCGTCAACCGCAAGGAGCTGTTCCATTTCTCCTACCAACGGTATCTGGAAAACCAGATTCGGGAAGCTTTCGGCCTGATGGGCACTCCCATCCGGCTGGTGGTACGGCAGCGAAGCGGCGCCAGCTCGGATGTGTGACGGTTATTGGTATTTGGAATCTTGAGTTATTGAGAAAAAAGGAGAATCCCTTATGTTGTATCCTGCTTCCCCCTTGATCATTGTTCTCTTTTTGATTGGCATCGCTATCCTCAGCTACCTGTTCGGCAGCGTGAACTTTGCCATTGTCTGGACCCGTGTGTTCCTCCACGATGACATCCGCAAATATGGCAGCGGCAATGCCGGCATGACCAACGTGCTGCGCACCGTGGGCAAAGGGGCGGCGGCTCTGACCCTGTTGGGAGACATTGCCAAAGGTGTTTTGTCGGTGCTGGTAGCCCGGCTGGTGTTCACTCTGCTGATTTCCGATCCCTTCTTCTGCGTGCTGGCGGAATATCTTGCCGCTTTCGGCGCCTTGATGGGCCATCTGTTTCCCCTGTATTACGGCTTCAAAGGGGG
>DXWR01000085.1 GCA_019416775.1 Oscillospiraceae bacterium
GTCGCAGAGCACCGGGCCGGCAATGATTTTGGCCTGCTCCTGCTGCAAGAGATCCGCCACCAGATAGCCTTCGGTGGCGTGCACCAGCACCAGATCCAGGGAAAATTCCTTGGCAATGCGGATGGCGGTAAAGATGTCGTCTGCCCGGTGGCAATGGAAGAAGGCCTTGCACTTCCCCTTTAGCACCGGCAGCAGGGCTTCACACTTGGCATCATATTCCGGGGGATCGTCGTTTTCCCGCTTGGCCTTGCGCTTGGCCTTTTGGTATTCCTTGGCTTTATGGAGCTGCTCCCGGATGAGAGCCGCCACCGCCATCCGGGTAATAGGGGTTTCATCCCGGTCGTGATAGACGGTTTTGGGATTTTCTCCCAAAGCAAACTTCATGCCCACATTGGGGTCAATCACCATATCGTCGATCCGCCGCCCCATGGTCTTCATGGCGCACCAGCTTCCGCCAATGGCGTTGGCGCTGCCCGGACCGGTAAGGACGGTGGTGACACCTCCCTGCAGGGCTTCTTCAAAACAATGCTCCATGGGATTGACTGCGTCGATGGCCCTTAACTGGGGGGTCACCGGATCGGTTTGCTCGTTGCCGTCGTCCCCCTCAAAATTCAGGCCGTCTTCCCACATACCGATATGGCAGTGAGCGTCCACAAAGCCGGGATACACCGTATACCCGGACAGGTCGTATACTTCTTGATCTTTGGGCAGAGGATCCCCCATCGTTCCCATGGCCGTAATTTTTCCCTGTTGAATCTGCAAAAAGCCCTGGGCAACGGCGGGAGATTCCACCGGCTCCAAACGGGCGTTGATGAACAGCATAGCAGCGCTCCTAAACTTAATTTTTTTACCACCGACCGGCTTCGACAAATTTGCCGGGGCGTTTGGTGTATCCTAAGGATGCGGATCAATTCATAGCTGATTTCCTGTTATGGATTGCCCGTTTCCTGGTACTCCTTTCTCCAAACAGTCGTCTGCTGCCACAGGCGGCTGTTCCTTTTTATTCCTCCGGCAGAGCGGAAACAATGACGCCTCCGCCGGCCACTTTGTTCCCCAAATAAAACACCGCGGATTGACCCGGCGCCGCAGCCCGTTGGGGGGTATCAAATTCCAGTACCACCCGGTCTTCCCCATCGGGGATCACCGTGCAGGGCTGTTCCTTCATATTGTAGCGGAGTTTGGCATTCACCCGCACCGAACCTTGAATGCCGGGCAGATACATCCAGCACAGCCGGTTCACCAGCACCCGCCGGGAAAACAGTTCCTGGTTTTCCCCCAAAGTAACGGTATGGCGGGCGGCGTCTTTGGCCAGCACGTACATAGGCTTTCCAAAGGTAACCCCCAGGCCTTTGCGCTGGCCCACCGTATAATGGATAATGCCGGGATGATCTCCCAACACCTTTCCCTGCCGGTCAATGAATTTTCCGGGAGGACAGGTTTGATTCCAAAACCGGCGGAGAAATCCCACATAGTCCCCATCCGGCACAAAGCAGATGTCCTGACTATCCTTCTTTTTGGCGGTAATCAGTCCGGCCTCTTCTGCCAAGGCACGGATCTGGGGTTTGGTATAGTCTCCCAAAGGAAACACGGCGTGGGCCAGCTGATGCTGGGACAGGTGGTAGAGCACATAGCTCTGGTCCTTGCTTTCATCTGCCGCTTTATATAGATAGTACCGGCCGGTGGATTCATCATAGCCCTTTCGGACATAGTGTCCGGTGGCCAGATAAGGGATGTTTCGCCGCTGGGCCTCCTCCAACAGCGCACCGAATTTCAGATACCGGTTGCACTCGATGCAGGGGTTTGGGGTTTCCCCCTGAAAGTAATCCCGGGAAAAGGGCTCCATCACCCGGCGGCGGAATTCTTTTCGGAAATCCAGCACCACATGGGGCAGTCCCAGCTTTTCTGCCACTGCTTTGGCATCCTCCGCTTCCCGGAAAGAGCCGCAGCCCTGTCCATCCTCCGGGGTGTAGAGCAGCATGGTGGCCCCGGTGATTTGATATTGTTCTTTCAGCAAAAGCAAAGCGGCAGAGGAATCCACCCCTCCGCTCATGGCCATCAACAATTCCGGCACAGATTAGCCTCCTTTTTTCACCCGGGGCTGCCGGGCAGACTTTTTCTGCCGCACCGCCTCAAATTGCGCCAGCTTTTCCGGGCTTGCCACATAAATGGAGCGTTTGCCCCGCCATTTTTCCTCCTGTTGGGAGCGGATCAAGCGGATCTGACCGATAAACCGGCCATGCGTGGGGCAGACACCCAGGGCAATAAACCGCCGCTTGTCCAGCTTAAACCAGGAAGTTTGCTTTAAAGGGTGCTTACAGTTGGGACAGCGCATCCGTCCCAGGTGGGGATCCTGAAAGGCATCTCCCCGGTGGGCGTACCCGACACCGCTTTCCCCGGAAAGGGGGTGCCGCTGACGGCGTTTCGCCTGGGCACGCTTCTTTTCCTGCTGCCGCCGGACATAGTCCCGATACTGTTCCAGTCCCAGCTTCAAATCCAGTTTTTGAGCCACCAAAGCGGTAAACCAGGCGTCGTTGAGGGCATCGTGAGCCGGACGGTCCGCCTGGATATGCAGCGCTTCCATGGCCGTTTGCAGGGAGGTCTGCCCCTTGGCGCCCATCTGCATCGCGTAGACCTGCTGCAGATCGCACCACTCCCCCACCCAGTCTTCCAGGCCGTGGAGAAGGAGGTTCTGCCGCAGGATGTGCACATCATCCGGCCCCCAGGTCAACAGCAGTGTCCCCGGGGGACAGAGGGCGGAAAGTTGTTGGTTGGCTTCAGGAAACGGGATGCCCTTCTTCACCTTTTGGATAGTAAGGCCGGTGAGAGAGCGGACATGGTAGTGCATCTGCCACAAAAAGGTAGGGCGCACCAGCCAGGTATCGGTGCCGGTAATGTTTGCATTTTCATTTAACGCCACTGCCCCGATCTGAATGATTTCCCCGTTGAGGGTGGTCCGCAGCCCTTGAAGCTGAGGCGCCTTGGGGTCCATTGGCTGATTCCATTCCAGATCCAGCACCAGATAACGTTCCGGCATCCTTGCCCTCCTTTCTGCAAAACATGGTTACGAAAAACGGCTTCTTAAAGTATTATTATACTAAAGTTCTCTGCCGTTGTCAAAAGAAAAGCGAAACTTCCAAAAAACACAGTCTGTAGGTGTTACAATGATGTGTGACAGATAGGCAAAAAAAGATAGCGAATAGAGGCTACCTGTGTTAAGGTTAAGTTGCTCAGACCAACCGAAAGGCAGGGACACTCTATTCGCCATGAATACAATAACACAAACCATGCGGTTTAGGCAAGCAGTAATTACTTATTCCGAAAAATACGGCGTCACAAAGGCCGCTATTCGTTATCAAGTCAACCGGCAATACATCTACCGTTGGAAAAAGCGCTATGACGGCTCTCTGCAATCTCTGGCAGATCGCTCCCATCGCCCTCACAGCCATCCTAATCAGCATACCCCGGAAGAAATCAAGCTCATCTTAAATATGCGCCGTAGAAACCCCAATACAGGACTGGTAGTTTTTTGGGTCAAGCTGCGGATGCGTGGATACACCAGATCCATCTCTGGGTTATATCGTTTTCTTCGCAAACGAGGGAAGATGGCAGTGAAACTTCCTAATCCAAAATACATCCCCAAACCTTATGAGCAAATGCAATATCCCGGACAACGAGTCCAGATTGATGTGAAGTTTGTTCCGAATGTCTGCATGGTTGGGCAGGAAAAGGGAACTAAATGGTATCAATATACCTTGTATTATAGAGTAGTAGTGATTAGAGTCCCTCTCCAAGGACTTTATGCTACAATGTAGGGGATGCTGTGGATTGGTGAAATACTCCTACCACAAGATGGTTTCAGAAAGGTTCCAACCACGG
>DXWR01000086.1 GCA_019416775.1 Oscillospiraceae bacterium
TCCACCAGATCGGCGGTCATCCGTTCAATCCCAGAGAGGCAATCGTCTGCGGAACGCTCCCCACGCTCCACCTCCTTTAAGGATGCCTCCCATTCTGCGGTCAGTTTGGCCGATTTGATGCTGTCTGGCAGCACCACAATCAGGTTATGGCCTTTTTTCGTAGGGAGAAGCTGGCGGCCCTTACGTTCCAGAAAACCGCCGCGCACCAGCTTCTCAATCACACCGGCGCGGGTGGCCGGTGTCCCAAGGCCCGTGCGTTCCACGCCCTCAATCTCTGCAAATTCCTCCGCGCTGGCGTGTTCCATTGCGGAGAGCAGCAGATCTTCCGTGAAGTGTTTGGGCGGGCTGGTGGTTCCCTCACGCACCGCCGCCTTACAGCCGGGGAGGGACTGCCCTTCGGTGATGGAAGGTAGTGCGGCCGGTTCCGGATCGTCCTTTTCTGGCTTCTGCTTCAGGGTGGAGAGGAAGGCTTGCTCCACGGACTTCCAGCCGGGGGTTGTCACCACGCGGCCCTTTGCAAAAAAGGCAGCACCACCACAATCCAGCACCACCGCTGTGTCCTCATAGACCTGCTTTTCGCTGACCGCGCACAGAAGCCGAACCATCACCAGGGTGAGGATGTTGCGCTCCCCGGCGGGCAGCGCAGCAAGTGCATCCTGCTTTACCTGCATAGTAGGTAGCAGCGCATGGTGGTCGCTGACCTTTGAAGCGTCCACCACACGGGACACATCCATCGGCCCCAACTTCACAGAAAACGGCAGGCTGGAAACAGATTGCTCCAAAAGCTCCGGCACTGTGGCGGCGGTGTCCTCCGTCAGATAATTGGAATCGGTACGGGGATAGGTCAGCAGCTTCTTTTCATAGAGGGCCTGGGCATAGTCCAACACCTGCTGGGCGGTGTAGCCAAACAGCCGGTTTCCATCCCTTTGGAGGGAAGTCAAATCATACAGCTTCGGCGGGCTGGCAGTACGCTGCTTTTTCTCCACACTTTGGACAGTGGCGTGCTGGCCTGCACAGGCAGCTTTCAGTTTTTCCGCTGCCTTTTTCTCTGCCATCCGGTCACTTACGGCAGAAAAACCGCAGTCCAGTTCCACCGTGTAAAACTTCTCCTTTTTGAAGCCGTCAATCGCAGTTTCCCGTTCCACCACCAGGGCCAGGGTGGGGGTCATGACGCGCCCCACATTGAGCGTTCTCTGGTAGAGAGCGGAGAACAGCCGGGTTCCGGTAATCCCTACCAGCCAATCCGCCTTTGCACGGCAGAGAGCCGCTGCATAGAGAAGGTCATATTCGCTGCTGGGGCGCAGGGTAGAAAATCCCGCTTTGATTGCGTCCTCCTCCATTGACGAAATCCACAGACGCTCCATCGGCTTGTGGCACCCGGCCTGATGATACACCAGACGGAAGATCAATTCCCCTTCACGGCCCGCGTCGGTGGCGCACACCAGGCTATCCACATCGGCACGGTTCATCAGGTCGGAAAGCACCTTGAATTGTTCCTTTTTCCCTGGGTCAACAGTAAACTGCCATTCCTTTGGGATAATCGGTAAATCCTCATACGTCCACTCGGAATACTTCGGATCGTAGGCGTCGGCAGGGGCCAGCCCGACCAAATGCCCAACGCACCAGCTTACCAGAAAGCCGCCGCCCTCCAAATATCCCTGTTTTTTCTGTTTGGCCCCCAGCACAGCGGCCAGACTCTGAGCCACGCTGGGTTTCTCAGCCACCACTAATTTCAATCGTGTTTCCTCCTTCCTTTCAAAAGCTGCTTATAGCAGACCCCTATACAGCGCCTTCCCATACCATAGTTGCAGCCATAGCAGGGATGATCGGGCGGGAGCGCCGGAGGTTCCGGCACCCGCCGCCCGGTGGGTTTCTGCTGCATCATCCGCTCCAGCCCCGGATTATTACTGAACAGGGGCATCCTCGTCATCGTCCGGAAGTTCCTGTTCCTCCTCATAAAGCCGGCGCTGTTCGGCTTCTTCTTCGGCAGTCAGTTCCGGCGCAGGTTCTTCCAGATCTTCTTCCCGAATGGTCGGTTCTTCCGGCCCTGCAAATTCAAATTCATCCAAATCGGCAGCATCGTCCAATTCATGTTTGGGTTTATAAATCTTGAAGTAGTAGCCCAGGCCGCCTACGGCAAGCACCGCCACGCCAATCAAAACCAGCATAATGGGACTGGTTCCGGTTTCCGGGACAGGCTCCGGTTCAGGTTCCTCTATTACCTCGGCAGGTTCCTCCGGCTCTGGCGAGGGTGTGGGTTCCGGCTCCGATTCCACCGGTTCGGCGGTTTCCTCTGCGTCCGACTCGGCAAGGGCCATCAGGTCGGACTCCGTGACCGCATTGAGAAAGTAGACATTTTCCGTATCGCGCTGCTTGTCAATGACCAGATAAAAGACGTTTTCATTTTCGGTGACGATGGTATAAAACTCCTTTTCGTCCTCACTGGTGGCGTTGTCCAGGACAGTGCCGGTTCCGTTTGGCGTGAAGGGGTTCGGGGTAGCAGTTTCTTCCGGCTCTGTGGTTTCTTCCACCGGCGCGGTTTCCTCCTGTGGTTCATTACTCTGTGCATAGGCGGTAACAGAAAAAGTACCAAAGCACATCGCAAGTGCAGTCAGCACCATGAAATAGCGCAGCTTATTCTTCATCATCCATTTCCTCCTGTTCCTCCGGATTTTGTGCGGCCACAGACAGGCCGCCGGTATTGCCGCTGCGAATAGCCTGAATGATGGTGGCCAGTTCCTCCGGCGTGACCTCCAGGCCGCGCACCATGCCAACGATCTCGGTATTCTCCAGTTCGGTTTTCTGCTGCTCCAGTTCCCTAAGCCTTGCCTGCTGGGTTGCAATCTTGCTCTTGACCTTCTCAATCTCGGTCACGATTTTCTGAATTTTCTGGTTCATCAAAACTCCTTTCCGGGCGGTCAGAGCCGCCCAAATGCGTAAAAGTGCTGTTGCCAATAAGACGTGTTGATATTGGCGTACTGGATGGGTGAACCACAGTGGATCATCATCCCGTCACCCACATAAATCCCCACGTGGGACACTGGCCCTGCGCTGTCATAGGTTCCCGTGAAAAAGATAATGTCCCCCGGTTTGGCTTCGGAGGACGGGATAATCGCGCATTGATTGTAAATGCCCTGCGCCGTGGTACGGGGAAGGTTGTGAACGCCGCTGTTGGTAAAGACCCAGCAGACAAATCCGCTGCAATCAAAGCTGGTGGACGGATTTGAACCGCCCCAGACGTAGGGGTAGCCTAAGTATTTTTCCGCTTCGGTAATCAGTGCGGCAAAAGACGGGTCGGACAGGGCTTCGCCGGGGATTTCGTAATGCTCCCCTTCAGAGGGGTTCGCATAGATGTTGTCCCCGAACAGATAGGGCTTGTTGCCCTTCAGTTCCAGGATGGCGGCATACCGGCCCTTTTCATCTTCGGTCAGGTTTTCCACCGCCACCGTTCCCAGGGAATGGTTCCGCAGGGTTACATGGAGAATGTAATACTCATACGCTTCCTCGCTTTCATGTTCGTTGCCTTCCTCATCCGTCCAGGTCACAGTCCGGTAGCGGATCTGCACTTCCTCACGGGTGGTAAGGGTGTATTGCTGGTCGAACAGGGTTTGCAATTCTGCTTGTACCTGGACCGGGGTAAAGGCATTAAATTTTGCGGTCAGGTAGGAAATCAGTTCGTTGGGGTCATGGCCGATAGTGTCCACATCGTACCGGTATTCGTCATAGCCTGGAAATTCGCTTTCGATATTGGCCATCCGGCGTTCCAACTGCTGCTCCAGCGCGATGTAATCGTCCTCCACCTGTAAAATGTCCGGATCTTCGGAAGTATAGGAGGTGCCAAGCACAGCCCCCATCGCCCCTTCCATCGTCACGGAACAGGAGGACAGGGAGGAAAACACCAGGATAAATAACAGGGCCACGCCGCCGACAATCACCAAAATCCCCTTATTGTTTTTGACCAGGGCAACAGCGGCCTGTCCTGCATTGCTGATTGCTTCCTTTGCTTTTTTGGCGACCGCAGCTCCACGGCTCCCCGTTTTCTGTGCGTCCCGATAGGCTTTGGCGTACTCGCGCTTTAGCTTTCGCTTTTGAAACATGGCTGACAGCGAATGCTTTTGCAGTTCCGGATTGTCCCGGATGGCGGCACGATAGTTAGCATTGACTGTGGCGCGGGCGCTTTTGACTTCCAGGCGTTCCACCTTGCGATAGGGCGCGTCTTTTATAGAGTGGTAGCCCTTCCGGATCGCGTTCGTCGCTAGATTTTCTGC
>DXWR01000087.1 GCA_019416775.1 Oscillospiraceae bacterium
TTCAAACACTGAATTTTGCACGCGCTGACCGTAGTTGACGCATTCTTTGGCCACTTTTCGCAGCCGCTTTTTTCCGGCAGGGGTTTCGGTGTTTACATCATAGGTTACCAATAACAGCATTGCTTTCCCTCACTTCCATAAAAACGGCGGATAGGCGTCCAGATCTCCTCGCAGATGCCGAGCTAAAAGCTGGGCCTGGATATGGGGCACCAATCCCCAGGAGAGTTTTTCGCTTAAAAAGGGATGGGTCAAGGTTTCCCGCAAACGCTCCTGCCAAGCGTTGAGAAGGATTTTCCTGCCTTGGTCGGTGAGCAGTACTGTACCGTTTTCCCGGAATGAAAGATGCTCCGGACGGATGAGCCGGTGATTGATTAAGGTAAGCACAAACCGGTCCCCCAACAGCGGGCGCAATTCTTCCATGAGATCCAACGCCAGTGAGGCTCGGCCCGGACGATCCCGGTGCAGAAATCCTACATAACTATCCAACCCTACTCCCTCTAAGGCGGAGGCACAGAGATTAGCCAGCAGGGTATATACAAAGGAAAGCAGGGCATTGAAGGCGTCTTTGGGGGGACGGCGGCTTCGCTGGCGGAAGAAAAAGGTTTCCTGGTTTTGGAGAATCAGGGAATCCAGCACTCCGAAATAGGTAGAGGAAGCATCCCCCTCCAATCCTCGGAGACGTTCCAAGGAAGGGCAGGATTGAATCTCCTGCAGGCTGTGTTTCAGCAGGTCAGCGCCGTGCTGCAACGGCTCTACTTCCAGCCGTAAGGTGTGATCCCGCACGCCCCGCAGCAGTACCCACCGGCTATTGTACACCTTGCCTAGGATCATCTGCCGGGCTAAGAGACAGCTTTCTTCCGGATTATCGGAACGGCGGTACTGTTCCTTTCGCAGCAGTACGTTTCCGTTGTTTTCTCCCCAGCATCGGGTTAAAAATTGTCCTCGAGGGGTGAAAAAGGATAATCCAATGCCATTCCGGCTGCACTTTCCCATCAGTGCCGGAGAAGCCCCTTTGTAGCTGAAGCAGAGGATGTTTTCCAGGGTGTGTAGAGGAAACCGGCTGTCCGGCTGTTCCGGGCGCAGAATCACCACGGTTTCCCCATCCAGGGAAAGATAGGCGTCTTCACTGAGAACATACAGCGTGTTCAATAATTTTTTCATGGCTCCTCCTCCAATCGTTGAGCAGTCCATTGGGCGGCAGAGCGGTTTTTGCAAAGTACCGGCAGGCAGAGATCTTTCAACGAGCAAGCCGAACATCCTTTTTTCGGTTTTACTTTCGGGGTATGCCCTCGTTGGGCGTATTGGTGCATCTGCTCGGCCATTTCCCGCACCGTCTGCCGCAGAGAGTCATCCAGTGTCACCGTTTGACGGCGGCGGGGTTCCCCGTAAAACAAGGCCCCTTCCGGAATGGAACAGCAGAGCATCTCTTCCAGGCAAATGGCTTGGGCACAAAGTTGGAGTTCGTCGGCCTGATGGGGCTTTGGCTTGCCCCGCTTATATTCCACCGGATAGGGTAGCCATAAACCGTCCCGTCCTTGGAGGGAAACGCCCTGGGGATTTCGGTGAAACTCCACCACGTCGCAGGCGCCGCTGAGCCCCAGGGACGGGGAAGAGATCCGCAGATCCCGCAGAATCAGCAGGTCTCCCCGACTTTCGTCCTGTTTGGCGTCGTGGCAGCGTTGGTGCAGCAGCTGACCCTGGGCAGTCTGGTAGTTTTCCTGCCAAAGATTCTCCAGATGGATCAGTGCCCATTGACGGGGACAGAAGGCAAAGTGCTGGATGCCGGAAAGTTGGAGGTAGTCTTCTTCTCGGTAACTCATTCTCGAATTTCGCAGGTTACGCCTGCCGGCAGAAGGCCGTCCTCAAGAATGCCATCCGCAACGATGTCGTTAGTAGTGATGTTGCTTACGTTGATCCCATTCACCGTGATGATATAGTCGTCATGGCTTCTGGGTACGGTAACTCCTTCCACCAGCTTGGCGTGGACAGCGTCAAACAGCTTGTGGGAGGGGGCGTTGCCCAGTTCGCTGTCATGCTTGAAGATAATCAGCTTTCGCACTGCCATTTTGCCCCGGGCGGCGGAGTGGTCGTTTTCAAACATATTGAGGATAGCGTCCCACAGCAGCTCCAGATCTTCTTGGGAAAAGCCGGTGGTTTTCCGGGCCAGGTTGGCGGAAACGAATCCTTCGCATCGATACATGGCATAGGGAACAATGAATTTCTTGCCTATTTCGGTGTTTTTCCGCTCAGCATCCTTTTCGGTGGTAATGGCCACTCGGGTGATGGTTACTTCCTGAGGAAGGATAGAGTTCAGGCTTCGGGCAAAACCAAGTTGCACTGGACCCCGCACCTGGCCGCAGTTTAACGCTCCCTTGACGAAGGTGGTCATCACTGCGCCGAAGGTGCGGATGTCGTAGAAGTTGGAACACATAAAGTCCAAAATCTTCCGATCCAATTCCGGGTCATCTTTTTTGGCGTTTTTCAGGTTGTCGCCCTTCTCGTCTGCTTTCAGGCCCAGGTAATCCAGAGCCTTTTTGTCGCTGCGGTTTAAGGGTACTCCGTCCTTGACATAGATGCACCAACCGGGCTGATCTTCCTTCACCATTTCCACATAGTTGCGGATCTTTCGCTTCAGGCAGACGTCGGTGACTAAACCGTAGCCGGTTTCCGGATCCATTCGAGGCATATTGCCAGCGTCGGGATCGCCGTTGGGGTTGCCGTTTTCCACATCAAAGAAAATGACGAAATCATAGCGGTTTTGAATAGCATTGTCCTTCATAGGTCAGTCCTCCTTTTTGGTGTAGCGGTCCTGGGTTTGATGATAATAGCCGAGAATGAACGAAGCCTGTTCTGGTAAAGACAGCCGAGCAGGCAGTTCATCCGGAAGATGCTCCACGATTTCTTGGATGAGCTTGTTGTAATAAATATTTTGCCCTTCACTAAGCTTGCTCAGATGCTTTTGAGAAAGCTGTATCAACAAGGCGAAAACAGCGGCGGGAGTAGATGAAGCGGAAGAAAAATATTTGTCCCGAATGGTGGAGTTGATACCGGGATTGGCGTCTTGCTGGATTGCCTCCAGCACTGCAAACCACCGCCCCAGATGATAGGGAATGCTCTTACTTTCTTTGTTTAGTGCCACAGTTAAAACCTCCTTTGGACAACCTGGATTTGGATTTTTCAAATAATACGCCTTTAAGATGGCGGCTTTGCCCCGCGTGATTTTCCGTTCCGCCCGGATTCGGACGAACACGCCTTCCAGCAGTGCGGCAGGGTAGGGCAGTCCCGCCAGCACCGACCGGGCCAGCGCGCCGCTCAGCAGGGGGGAAGGATTTTTGTCTTTGCCTTTGGGGTTCACTGTCTCCTGCAAAAGCTGCCAAAACGACAAATTTTCCCGCGGATCTTTGATGGGCTTGACGATTTCCAGCCGCTGCTGGTGCTCCTGGATTCGCTGTAAAAACACGCCGAAGTTATCCTGGAGGAAAAACCGCACCGACAGCCGGGCCGCGTTGGGGGAGATGCCCAGAATGTAAAACTGCACTCCCGGATCCAGCTCAAACTCTTCCATGTCCACGGGTTTCCCTTGGGTCAGGTGGTCTAGTACCCCTTTGATGTCCACCTTGGCATCGGCGATGGATTGGGTATCCACATCATCCATCGCTGCCTGGAACAATTCTTGGTAAGCTGGACTGCCTCCTTCCGCCCAGTACACTACCGTGGTGTCTCCCAACTGGGAGGCGTACCGAAACCGGCTTTTTTGTGGATCCGCTTTCTCTTGCGTGGCGGTATTCCAGAGATGGCCTGGGTGCTCCGACAAAAGATAGTTTAAGGCGGTGGTATAGGCAAAGGCGGCCTGCTGACTGATGCCGGCGTTTTCTCCCTGTTCCTTGCCGTAAGAGCAGAAGGCATCGGCGTTGTAGGAGATGAGCGAAGCTCCGCTGGATTGAGCGCCCCGGACACCTTTGATGGATGGGTGCAGCCGGGCAATGGGGGCTTTCCGTTCCAACACAGGGCAGAACACCCCAGAGCCGTCTCCATCCTGGCTGGAATACTTCTCCCAGGCTTGGCAGATGGCGGGATCTTTTTGCACTTCGTTGTTTTCCGGGTGGAAGAGATCGTCTCCAAACAGGAAGATCAGGTTCCCTCCGGCGGTAAGATCGGGGTTTTTGGC
>DXWR01000088.1 GCA_019416775.1 Oscillospiraceae bacterium
ACCTGGCACCGGCTGCACAGCCCGGCGGCCACGAGGTTTTTGGCGATGTAGCGGGCCATATATGCCCCGGAACGATCCACCTTGGTTGGGTCCTTCCCGGAAAAGGCGCCGCCCCCATGGGGTGCGAACACACCATAGCTGTCCACCATGAGTTTTCTTCCGGTGAGGCCGGTGTCGGCCTCCGGGCCGCCAAGCACAAACCGCCCGGAGGGATTCAGCAGGATCTTGGTATCCTCATCCGGGGGAAGCGCCTGCAGCGCCGGAGCCAGCACCTTGTCGGTGAGTTCCCAAAACAGTTCATCGGCGGGCTTCTCCGGGCTGTGCTGGGCGGAGAGGACAACCGTGTCCAGCCGCAGCGGGTGTCCATCCTCGTCGTACTCCACGGTGACCTGGGCTTTTCCATCCGGGCGCAGGCCCCGCACCATGCCGGATTTCCGGGCGGTGGTGAGGCAGCCGGCCAACCGGTGGGCCAGTTCAACAGGAAGCGGCAGCATCTGCGGGGTCTCCGAACAGGCGTACCCAACCATGATCCCCTGGTCACCGGCGCCCAACCGGAGGACAGGATCTTGGAGCGATCCCCTTCGCTGCTCTAAGGAACAGTCCACCCCTGCGGCGATATCCGGGCTTTGCTTATGAATGAGGCATTGGACGGCGTACCGGGCGGGGTCGTAGCCCACCTTCCGCAGCACGGAACGGACAATGGCCGGGATTTGGGGTTCATGCAGGCTGGTGATCTCGCCAGCTACGATGACCTGCCCCTTGGTGGCCAGCACTTCGCAGGCCACACGGGAGAGGGCGTCATGGGAAAGGCAGTCATCCAGAACACTGTCGGCTATGAGGTCGCACAGCTTATCCGGATGGCCTTCCGTGACGGATTCGGCGGTGTAAAATTGATTCATGGCGTCACCTCACTTTCAGGGAAAAGGGCTTTAGGCTTTTCCCGATGTCCTCATAATTGGCAAACCGCACCTGGCAGCCCAGCAGGTAGGACACAGCTTCTTCCCATTCCTTCAGCGGGTACTGCTCTTTGTTCTCCAGCTGGTACAAGTCTCCAAGGGCCTCCCATTTGAGGGTGGGCTGCAGGCGCAGGTTGGAGATGAAGGTGCGGTGCTGCTCTGCCAGCCGGTCTAAAAGTCCAAGTTTCTTCAATCAATCCCTCCAGTGCATTCAAATACAAAAAGCGGGGCGCTTTTCAGCGCCCCACTCAACCAAATCTCTGCTACTTTTTCCTGCGATTGCGAATGTGCAGGAAAACAAGGCCGCCTAAAATGACAGCGCACAGGACAATGACTATAATTGCTTTCGGTTCCATAGGTTCAT
>DXWR01000089.1 GCA_019416775.1 Oscillospiraceae bacterium
AGAAAATCATCATTGAAAAAGCTTGAATTTTAGATAGAATTGCGAAAGACTTTCGATTATTAAAAACAATTGCCATTTATCTTGTCGTATTTTTCCGCTTGTGAAAAAAGAGAAGATTATGGGCGGGGAAAGAGGCCGGTTCCGTCGGAAAAATTGGGAATGAAACTTTCGCTTACCGCTCCTTCTTCTTGGATAAACCCCTGTTCCAATCCAATGGAAAGGGCGTACCGCACCACCCTTTGGTAGGTCTTTCGATCCACCGGATGGCCCAGCACCGGGTGATCCGCCACCGCCGGAGTAGGGGTGTACTGGCTCATTAGACTGAACCATACATGGTTGCCGTATCGTTTTTGGATGGTGCGCAGAATCTGTTTGGATTCCTGTTCCATGCCAGGCAGCATCAAATGCCGGATCAAAACCCCTTTTTTCATCAATCCCTGTGAGTCAAACACCGGATTTGGTTGCTGTTCCACCATTTTGTCCAATACTAAAAGTATATTTTCTGGATAATTTTCCGATTTGGAATATACTTTGGCGGTATTTGGCGAAAGATACTTAAAATCCGGCAGCCAGACATCTACGGTATCCGCCAGCAGATCCAGCAGTTTTGGCTGTTCGTAACCGGAGGTGTTGTACACCACCGGCAGGGTGCAGCCCTGTTCTTTGACCAGTTTCAGCGCCGGGATCAGGGAAGGAAGGAACATGGTGGGGGTTACCAAGTCCAGACAGGCGGCCCCTTGTTGCTGGAGCTCCAGACAGATTTGGGCAAGCCGTTCTTGGCTAATGGGCCAACCGGCTCCGGGCTGTTTCAACTCTTGATTTTGGCAGAACAAGCAGTCCATGGTGCAGCCGGTGAAAAAGATGGTGCCGGCGCCATGCTCTCCGGCCAGACAAGGCTCTTCCCACTTATGGAGAGAAGCGCGGGCGGCTTGAATGTGGGCAGGTTGGCCGCAAAACCCTCGCTGCCCTGCGGTGCGGTCCACCCCGCACTGCCGGGGACAGAGGGTGCAGTGACGGTAAAGTTCGGTCAAGTCCATGGGCTTTCCTCCTTGAGATATTGAAGCAATGCCTCCCGTTGATTGGGGAGTTTGCCGTCAATGACCGCATTCAGCAGTGTTTCCAATGCTTTCCCCACCGCCGGTCCGGCGGGGATGCCTTCCTTCAACAGATCTTTGCCGGTAACAGCCAAGTCTTTCCGGGAAAAACAGCTCTGTTCCTGCAAAATCTGTTGCGCCAGCCGGCGGATCTGTTGGTGCTGCTCCATCCGGGGCAGGGCCAGATCAGACTGGGCCAGGGTATCTGCTTCCTTCACGCAGAGTAACTGGTCCAGCCGCTCCGGCCCGATTTTCCCCAGCAGCCGTTTTACCGCCGGAAGGGTGGGTACCAGCACCCGGTCGTGGAGCAGGCAGAGATCCACCACCGTTTCCAGGGTGGCCTTGTCCCATTTCAGCCGAGTAAGGGCAGTTTGGGCCAGCTGCGCACTGACCTTGCTGTGACCGTAAAAATGGTCGATTCCCGCTTCGTCGGTAAAGGCGCAGGCAGGTTTTCCGGCGTCGTGGAACAACATGGCCAGCCGCAGTTCCGGCTTGGGCGGAATGGCTTCTACCGCAGCGGCGGTGTGTCCCCAAACGTCATATTTGTGGTAGGGGGTGTGCTGGGGGCAGCCCACCATGGGAAGAAGTTCCGGCAGTACCACGCCTAATACCTGAGGCCAATCCAAAAGGATCCGGCGCACCTCTTTGCCGCAAAGCAGTTTTTTCAGTTCCGCTGCAATCCGTTCTCCACTGACTACATTCAGGCGGGAAGCGGTTTGGTTCAGCGCCTTTGCCGTGTCCGGGTGGATGGAAAAGCCCAATACAGAGGAAAACCGCAGGCAGCGGAGAATCCGCAGAGCATCCTCCGAAAACCGTTTTGCCGGATTTCCCACACAGCGTAGCAGTCCTTTTTCCAGATCTGCTTGCCCGCCAAAGGGATCGAGAACGCCTTCCTCCGGGGAAAATGCCATGGCGTTGACGGTGAAGTCCCGCCGGGACAGGTCCTGCTCCAAGGAGGGGGTGAAAGCCACCCAATCCGGCCGACGGCCGTCGGTGTAGCTGCCTTCGGTGCGGAAGGTGGTGATCTCCACCGGGTGTCCTTGGGCTAACACGGTGACGGTGCCGTGGCGCAGGCCGGTGGGAATGCAGCGGTAGTCGGAAAACAGGGATAGAGTGGTTTCCGGCTTGGCATCGGTGCAGAGATCGTAATCTTGGGGCACAAGCCCCATGATACTGTCCCGCACGCAGCCCCCCACGGCATAGCAGCAGTATCCGGCCTGGGCAAACCGCTGGAAGAGGGGAGAGAGGTAAGGGGGTAAGGTCATGGCAAAACCTCCTGGACAAAAGGAGCCCCCACCAATGGCGGGGACTGTAAAACGCAATGGGATGCAAAACAGTTACTTGCTTTCCTCTGCCGGCTTTTTCATGGCCTGTACATGGCGTTTGAGGCAGGCAAAGGTTTCTTCGGAAAGGTCGTGCTCAATTTTGCAGGCGTCGGCAGAAGCCACTTCTTCGCTGACGCCCAGGGCCATCAGCATTTCCCGGAGCACGCAGTGGCGCTCGTAGATGCGGCTGGCTACCTCTTCTCCGGCAGGAGTGAGGAGGATCTGGTTGGTGCGGGGATCCATGGTGATATAACCGCCGTCTTTCAGCAGGCCCATGGCGTGGCTGATGCTGGGCTTGCTGAAGCCCATTTCGTTGGCGATGTCCACCGACCGGACAAAACCTGTTCGCTGATGAAGGATGAGGATGGTTTCCAGATAGTTTTCACCGGATTCCTGGAGTTTCATGGGGAATACACTCCTTTCGGCAGGGGAATTTGATTCATTTTAGTATACCAGAAATCAAATCATTTTACAAGTAAAGGGAAAACACTTTACAAAAAACCCGATCTCGTAACAGAGACCGGGCTTGTGTTGTAACAATACAGGAAAGACTAGATGCGCTCCTTTAAAATTACGGTTGTTCTTCCATAATCTTGCACACCTTTTGGACGTACTCCGCCGGGTCGTCCATGGGAAGCCCCTCCAACAGTAAGGCTTGTTGATAGAGGATGTCGGTGTAATCTTTCAGCTTTTCGGAATCGGTGTCCTTCAGCCCAGACAGCTTGGCAAACAGAGGGTGATTGGGATTGACCTCCAGCACCCGTTCCGCCTTCACCGGCTGCTGGCCGGGCATTTGGTTGAGCACCTTTTCCATTTCCAGAGACAGGCTGCCAGCGGCAGACAGGCAAACCGGGTGGCTCTTCAGCCGGGTAGTGATCTTGACTTCCTTTACCTTGTCGCCCAAGGCGTTTTTCATAGCATCCAACAGGGATTGGTTGGTTTCTTGAGCCTGTTTGGCCTGGTCCTTCTCTTCCTGGGTGGAGAAATCCGCATTGTCGGCGCTGATGGAGGCAAACTTCTTGCCGTCGTATTCCCTCAGCATCTGCAGGGCAAATTCATCTACATCATCGGTGAGGTAGAGAATTTCATAGCCCTTGTCCTTGACCAGCTCGGTTTGGGGCAGGGAGTCGATCCGGGCAATGCTGTCCCCGGCGCAGTAGTAGATTTCTTTCTGGTCTTCTTTCATCCGGGAGACATATTCCTTCAAGGTCACCGGTTTTTGCTGGCTGGAGGAGTAAAACAGCAGCAGATCCTGGAGCACATCCTTGTGCATGCCATAGTCGGCGTAAACGCCGTACTTCAACTGAACGCCGAAGCTCTGGAAGAACTTTTCATAGGCTTCCCGGTTTTCGGTCATGAGCTTTTGCAGTTCACTCTTGATCTTCTTTTCCAGGCTCTTGGCGATGAGCTTCAGCTGATGGTCATGCTGGAGCATTTCACGGGAGATGTTCAAGGACAGATCTTCGCTGTCTACCAAGCCCCGGACGAAGTTGAAGTAGTCCGGCAGCAGATCCGGGCACTTGTCCATAATCAGCACGCCGCTGGCGTAGAGCTGCAAGCCCTTTTCGTAATCCTTAGTATAGTAGTTGTAGGGGGGCTTCTCCGGAATGAACAGCAGGGCGCTGTAGGTGGCGCTGCCTTCGGTTTTGGTTTGGATCACCCGCACCGGATCGTTCATATCATAGAAGTGTTCTTTGTAGAAAGTATTCAGCTCTTCCTGGGTGGTCTCGCTCTTGGACTTCTTCCAGATGGGCGTCATGCTGTTCAAGGTCTGGGTTTCGGTGACCGTTTCGTAGGCTTCTTCGCTGTAATCGTCCTCTTTGGCGTCCGCCTTCCGCTTGGAAGTGGAAATTTCCATCCGGATGGGGTAGCGGATGTAGTCGGAGTATTTCTTTACCAGGCTTTGCAGCTGGTACTGATCCAAAAATTCGTCGTAGTTGTTGTTTTCGTCGCTTTCTTTCACATGAAGGACCACTTCGGTGCCAGGCGTCTGCCGGTCGCCTTCGGTGATGTCGTATCCTACTGCGCCACTGCTCTCCCACCGGCTGCTTTCTCCGGTGGTCAAGGACTTGGTGTTGACGGTGACTTTGTCCGCTACCATAAAGGCGGAGTAGAACCCAACGCCGAACTGGCCGATGATGTCCATGTCTTCCTGGCCGCCGTTTTCCTGTTTAAAGTCCAAAGAGCCGCTCTTGGCGATGGTGCCCAGGTTGTTTTCCAGTTCTTCCGCCGTCATGCCGATGCCGTTGTCTTCAATGGTAATGGTTCGGGCATCCTTGTTGTATGCCAGGTGGATGAACAGCTCTTCCGATTTGCCGGAATGGTCGGTGAGTTGGACGAAATGCCGCTTGTCCAACGCATCGCTGGCGTTGGAAATCAGCTCCCGCAGGAAAATCTCCTTGTGGGTATAGATGGAATTGATCATCATATCCAGCAGTTTTTTGGATTCTGCTTTAAATTCTTTGGTTGCCATAAAGAATAATCCCTTCCTAATTCCAGGTTTTAGCACTCAACTTCTCAGAGTGCTAAAATGAGTATAGTCCACTTGCACAGGAAAATCAAGGGAGAGAATAAAATCAATACGGATAATTTACAAACAGGCAATATTTTCTCCTACAGAACGGGACGGGAGAATTTGGAAAATCTGTTAAAAAATTAGTTTTAAGCAACCTTGTTTGTGTGCACTTCTACAATTC
>DXWR01000009.1 GCA_019416775.1 Oscillospiraceae bacterium
GGCTACATCGCCCAGGGCGGTTCCAACCTGTCCGGCGGCCAGAAACAGCGGCTGTCCATTGCCCGGGCCATCTGCCGCCGGCCGGAAATCTTCATCTTTGACGACTCCTTCTCCGCGTTGGACTACAAAACCGACCGGATCCTGCGTCAGACCTTGCAGCAGGAGTGCGGGGACTCCACCCGGATTATGGTAGCCCAGCGCATCGGCACCATTCGAGACGCAGATAAAATCATTGTGCTGGAGGACGGAAAGATCGCCGGCATGGGCAAGCACGAAGAGCTGATGAAAAGCTGCCCGGTGTACCAGCAGATCGCCCTGTCCCAGCTTTCAAAGGAGGAATTGGCCGAATGAGCAGTCAACCATCTACCCCCGTCCGCCCGCGTCCCGGCATGGGGGGCCACGGCATGGGCCGAGGCGGCGGCGAAAAGTCCAAGAACTTTGTGGGCTCCTGGAAAAAGCTGATCCTATACTGTAAGAAATACCTGATTCCCATCCTCATTGCGGTGGTCTGCGCCGCCGGAGGCACCGTCTTTACCCTGGTGGGACCGGACCAGTTATCGGAACTGACCCGGATCATCACCGAAGGGCTGATGACCGGCATCGACCTAGACGCCGTGTTCCGCATCGGCATCTTTTTAGCCATCCTGTATGTGGCGGGAGCCATTTTGAGCTTTACCCAGCACTTTATTATGTCCACCATCGCCCAGGGCGTCTCCAAGCAGATGCGCAGCGATATTTCCCGGAAAATCAACCGGCTGCCCATGAGCTTTTACAGCCGCACCTCCAACGGGGATATTCTGTCCCGGGTCACCAACGACGTGGATATGATCTCCCAGTCCTTAAACCAGAGCATCGGCATGATGGTCAGCGCCATCACCCTGTTTTTGGGTTCGCTGATTATGATGCTGATCACCAACGTGATTTTGACCCTCACCGCCGTGGCCGCCACCCTCATCGGCTTTATCCTGCTGCGGCTGATTACCGGCCGAAGCCAGAAATACTTCTCCCGGCAGCAGAAACACCTGGGAGAGCTGGACGGCCACATTGAGGAAATCTACGCCGGCCACACGGTGGTAAAGGCCTACAACGGGGAAGCCGCTTCCAAAAAGGCCTTTGACAACTACAACCAAAAACTCAAGGACAGCGCCTTCAAGGCCCAGAGCCTGTCCGGCTTGATGCAGCCCTTGATGACCTTCATCGGCAACTTCGGCTACGTGGCGGTCTGCGTGGTAGGAGCGGTGCTGACCATGAACGGCCAGTGCGGCTTTGAAGTGATTGTGGCCTTTATGATGTATGTGCGCTACTTCACCCAACCCCTGTCCCAGATCGCCCAGGCCATCCAGTCCCTGCAGTCCGGGGCTGCCGCCGGAGAACGGGTCTTTGAATTTTTGGAAGGGGAAGAGATGGAGGACGAAAGCCAAAAAACCGCTTCCCTGGACAAAGCAAAGGGTTATGTGGAGTTTGAGCACGTGAAGTTCGGCTATCCCGGCACCGGGAAAACCATCATCCACGACTTTTCCGCCAAAGCCAAGCCAGGCCAGAAGATCGCCATTGTAGGCCCCACCGGCGCCGGGAAAACCACCCTGGTGAACCTGCTGATGCGGTTCTACGAGATCCAGGACGGCAGCATCCGCATCGACGGCATCTCCACCCAGGATCTAAAGCGGGAGGACGTCCACGCCCAGTTCTGCATGGTGCTCCAGGACACCTGGCTGTTTGAGGGCACAGTGCGGGAGAACTTGATCTACTGCACCAAAGACGCCGACGACGAAAAGATGAAGGCGGCCTGCAAGGCGGTAGGGCTGGACCACTTTATCCGCACCCTGTCCCACGGGTACGACACGGTGCTAAACGATTCGGTGAACCTGTCCCAGGGCCAGAAACAGCAGATGACCATTGCCCGGGCCATGATTGCCGACAAGCCCATGCTGATTTTGGACGAAGCCACCAGCTCGGTGGACACCCGCACCGAACTTCAGATCCAAAGCGCCATGGACCAGTTGATGCAGAACCGCACCTCCTTTGTCATCGCCCACCGCCTCTCCACCATCAAGAACTCCGACCTGATTTTGGTGCTCAAAGACGGGGACGTCATCGAAAGCGGCACCCACCAATCCCTGCTGGAACAGGGTGGCTTCTACGCCGACCTGTACAACAGCCAATTCACCCAGGTTTCTTAAGGAGGGGTTTTTATGAAATGCAACTATCTCACCATCGAGCGGGAGTACGGCAGCGGCGGCACCAAAATCGCCCGCCGGTTGGCGGAAGAATGCGGCCTGCCCTGCTACGGAGTGGAAATTTTGGAGTCGGTGTCCCAGTCCATCCATGTGCCGGTGGAACAGATCCAGCGATATGAGGAATCGGTGTCCAACAGCTTTCTCTACACCATCTTTATGATGAGCCGGGCGGACGGCGACAAATCGGATATGCTCAACCGGGAAGGCCACATCTATGTGGCGGAACAGCAGGAGATCCGCCGTTTGGCGGACCGGAGCCGGGCCATCTTTTTGGGCCACTGCGCCAGCGAGGCGTTAAAGGAGCGCAAAGGGGTGGTGAAGGTGTTTATCCGGGCCAACGAGGAGGACAAAAAGAAGCGGATCATGGAGGACTACCAGATTCCGGAAAGCAAGCTGGAAAGCGTGCGCAAGCGGTTTGACTCCAAGCGGGCCAAGTACTACTATGCCAACACCGCCAAGCGCTGGAACGACCTGAACAACTACGACATTGTGCTGAATTCCTCCCGCTTGGGACTGGAGGGCTGTGTGGAGTTGTTAAAGGGCCTGCTGGGCCAAAAATAATGGACATTCCTTTCCATCTATGGTATTCTGGAAGGGAGTAAACCAGAAAAGGTGGGTACAAGTACAATGAAATGGATGATTGCGTCGGACATTCACGGTTCGGCTTACTACTGCCGTCAGATGCTTGAGGCATATCAGCGGGAACAGGCGGACCGGCTGCTGCTGCTGGGGGACATCCTCTACCACGGTCCCCGCAACGATCTGCCCAGGGACTACAACCCCAAAGAGGTCATCGCCATGTTAAATCCCCTGCAAAACAGCATTCTCTGCGTGCGGGGCAACTGCGACACCGAGGTGGACCAGATGGTGCTCCAGTTTCCTATTTTGGCGGACTACTGCCTGCTGTGGAGCGGGCGGCGGATGATCTTTGCCACCCACGGCCACCACTTCAACCAGCAAAGCCTCCCTCCCCTCCATCCGGGAGACATTCTGCTCCACGGGCACACCCACGTACCCAAATGCGTGGAGGAGGAGACCTATCTCTACTGCAATCCCGGGTCGGTGTCCATTCCCAAGGAAGAGAGCTGGCACGGCTACATGACCTTAGAGGACAACCGGTTTTTCTGGAAAGACCTTTCCGGCGAGGTGCGGATGGAATATAAGATTAAGTAAGACGGCAGACATAAAAGTTTTTAGTCCAGTTTTTTACAAAAAACTGGTGGGGTTGCAAGGGGTGAAACCCCTGCATTGAAATCACCTAAAAAGCAAAACCACGGTACTGCAAACTTGGTACCGTGGTTTTTTTCATCAAAATTACGGTTACTGCTGGGTTTTCTGATAATATTCCAGCTCCACAAAAAACATCTCGTAGGGGTCGTCGAAGTAGGCGTAGGGGGTGACCCCGCCGCCGTTGGTGCTTTTGAGCTGGTTGCAGCTGTACTCTTCCCCGTCGGAGATAATGTCCCCGATGGTCAAGTCGTATCCCTCTGCCTGGGCGCAGCGGCAGAACGCCGCCAGCGGGTCGGTTTGGCTGCGGGTGTCCAGCAGTTTTTGGCGGAACGCGGCGTCGGTTTTGGCCCGCTTCGCCATCTGTTCCATAGCCGGATTCATGGCAATCTCCCCTTTTTTGTATGATCTTAACCATCATTATAGCACCTTTCTCGGGAAATACAACGAAAAAAGCACCGGCCTTTGTTTTGGCAGGTGCTTTCTTGGTTATCCTTTATTTTGTTTACAAAACCCTACGGATTAGTCGCTGACGTAGGGCAGCAGAGCCAGATGACGGGCACGCTTGATGGCCACGGTCAGCTGACGCTGATGACGGGCGCAGGTACCGGTGACCCGGCGGGGGACGATTTTGCCCCGCTCAGACAGGTAACGGCGCAGCTTGGCGACGTCCTTGTAATCAACGGTTTCCACTTTATCTACGCAGAATGCGCAAACTTTTCTGCGGCTGCGTTTGCCGCGGTTGTTCGTTCTTTCCATAATGTCACCATTCCTTTCCATGGTAAAGGTCCCTTTGCGGTCAAGCCGAAAAGGGGATTAGAAGGGCAGATCGGCGTCGGAGCCGCCCAGATCCTCGTAATCTTCCAAATCGCCCACCGAGAACGAGGTGTTGGCGCTTTTGGCCGGATCGGGGCCTGCCGCAGCGGGATGTTCGGCCGGAGGAGCAAAACGGCTTTCGCCCGGATGGGACGCGCCCCCCTTGCTCTCTGCAAACCAAACCCGGTCCGCCTGCACTTCGTAGGCGGTGCGGTTGTTGCCGTCCCGGTCCTGGTATTGGCGGCTCTGGAGGGAACCCTCCAAAGCGATCATATTGCCCTTGAAGAAGTACTTGCTTACAAATTCCGCCGTCTGTCTCCAGGCGACGATGTTGATCCAATCGGTTTGATCCCGATTGTAATCCCGGGTGACGCCAATGCGAAAAGACGCAACGCTGACCCCGTTGGGGGTGGTGCGCAGTTCCGGATCGGCGGCCAGGCGGCCCATTAAGATGATCCGATTCAGCATAGCTTCGTCACTCCTTTTTCTCTTACAGCGCCACGATCAAGGACCGGATCACGCCTTCGGTGATCTTGTAGATACGGTCCAGTTCCGCCGGGAAATCCGGGCCGGAAGTGAAGTCAAACTTCACGTAGTAGCCTTCGTGTTCGTAGTTGATGGGATAGGCCAGACGGCGCTTGCCCCACTCGTCCACGGTGACGGAATCGGCCTTGGAGTGATCGGTAATCAGCTTGGTGAATTTTTCCACCAGGGCTTTGGTTCCTTCTTCTCCTACCTTTGTACTTACAATGATGATGGATTCATAGCTTTGTTCCAGTTTTGCCATGATAGCACCTCCTTTTGGACTACGGCCCTGCTTCCTTGAGCAGAGCAAGGATAACTCTGATATGATACCACAAGGGTTTGGTTTTGTCAAACCTTTTTTGCGGATTTTGTTTCGTTACGGGGAAAGGGGTATTACCAAAGCGTCCTCACCGGATTGGGGGGTGGAGACGGTGCCGGAATCGGGGTCTTCCGGCTCTTGGCCGGGTTCCTCCGGCGCAGGATCCGGTTCCTCTGACGGTTCTTCCGGCTGGACAGGCTCTTCGGGGGTGGGATCCACCGCCGGCTCGTCCGGCACGGTGCTGGGTTCTTCCGGTTCCGGGGCCGGCTCCGATTGCTTTAAGGTGACCACCACGGCCTGGCTTCCCTGCTCCTGATAGCGCTGGGCCAAGGTGGAGGCGGAAAGGTATACGGTGCCGTTGCCGTTATAGGGATCCTGGCAGATGTAACGATTTCCCTGCTTGCCGATCAGCACCATGCAGTGCTCATTGGCCTTCCAAGTATAGGTGCCGCCGCTTTCCAGATGCCAGGTGGTGCCGGCCCGGGTGGGGCGGAGGTTGATGGTGGCCCAAAAGATCACCGGTATCCCCTTTTGCACATAGTTTTGATACAGCTGTTCCAGGCTGCTGCCGTACACTTCCTGGACATTGATCTGGGAATAGTGGCTGCGCAGGGTGGAGGCGATCACCGGGGCGTAACAGCCGTAACCGCTGCTGGTGTAGGGATTTCCCACAAAGCACTCATTGGGATTGGGTCCATACAGCATCCCGTTTTGCTGCCACAGGTTCCCTTTGGGCAGCTGATCGGCCACCGTGGTGGGCTCTGCCTGAATGCCGTAATAGAGCAGCACCATGGAAGCGCTGGCGGCTTCACAGCCGGTGGGAAGCACCCCTTTCTGGGAGCGATAGGGCACGGACAGGGCAAATCCGGAGGAAGCGCCAGAATGGGAACCGGTACTGCCGGAAGAGGAGGAAGAAACCGGCTGAGCCGCTGAAACGGCGCCGGTGGTCTGGATTTGGGCAACGGGTTCCATTTCCGGGTCTGTCACGCCGGAAACCGGCTGGCACATTGCCCCTTCATAGGAGACGCCGTCCATGGTGATCTGGGCAGAAACCCAATAGCAGCGGGCAGAGGAGGGAGCCAGATCCGTTTCGGAGTAGGCGGCGTCGGTGAGATCCTCCGCCAGCAAAACCGGCTGCTGCTGAGCGTCCTCTGCGGCGTACACCCGATAGCGCACCTCCACCGGGGAGCCGTCAGCGTTGGTCTGGTCCGTTTCCCAAGGGTCCCAATACAGCAGCAGGGTGCTGCTCCCTGCCGGTTCCACCGTCAAGCCGGTGACCTCCCCCACCTGGGGGGAAAGGGTCTGAACCGTCACCCGCTGAGAGGGAGCGGAAGCCCAGGTTTTTCCCTCCACCTCCAGCAAGGCGGTGACCTCCACCTGAAACTGGGTGTTGGCGGCCAAGCCTTCCAAGGTAATCCGGGTTTCCCCTGTGGTTTGGGTGGCGGCGATCTCTTCCCCGTTTTGGGAAGCGGTAAACAGATCCACCTGATAGTTCTCTGCCTGGGCCGCCCCCTCCCAGGAAAGGCTTAGTTCATGGAGCTGAACCTCCTCCACCTGCACCGCTCCCGGCGCTTGCAGGGAAACGGTTTGGGTCGCTTCCCCACTGCTGCAGCTGCAAAGCCCCAGCAGCAGCAAAACGGCCAGCCCCCCTGCGGTCAGCCGGCGCCGGAACAGCCGGAATGCTGCTTTTTTCGGCATTTCATGAACCTCCTAACTACATGGATTCGTTCCAACTTTCTTCTTTTTTAATATACTCCTCTAAAA
>DXWR01000090.1 GCA_019416775.1 Oscillospiraceae bacterium
GGAGAAATAACATGAAATTTTTTCAAAGCATCCTATCTGACATTGACGATTTCGTGTGGGGCGTTCCGCTGATCGTCTTGATCTTAGCCACCGGCATCTACCTTACCATTCGGGTTGGAGTCGTGCAGATCCGGCACTTACCTTTGGCACTGAAGTATATGGTAAAGAATGAAGAAGGTGGCGCCGGTGAAGTTAGCAGCTTCGGCGCATTGTGCACCGCGATGTCTGCCACCATCGGTACCGGTAATATTGTAGGCGTGGCTACCGCTTTGGTAGCTGGAGGTCCCGGCGCTTTGTTCTGGATGTGGGTCGCTGCCTTGTTCGGTATGGCGACCAAGTATTCAGAAGGTCTATTGGCTATCAAGTACCGGAAAATCGACGAAGACGGCCATGTACTAGGCGGACCTTTCTATTATATTTTGGACGGTCTGGGCGAAAAGGTGCGCCGCTTTAAGCACGCCGGCACACGCAAAGTCTTCGGCGTCATTGTCAAGGTCCTGGCAATTCTATTTGCCATCTTCGGCGCCTGTGTTGGTTTGCTGGGCATCGGCACCTTTACCCAGGTAAACAGCATTTCCAGCGCTGCCCAAAGCTTCTTTGACCCCAATATGCAAAACACGGTGACCATTTTCGGGATGGAATACTCCTGGAGCGTGATCATCACCGGTTTGTTGGTGACTTTAGCAGCTGCCTTGGTCATCATCGGCGGATTAAAGCGGATTGCTAAAATCAGCACTGTAGTAGTGCCCTTTATGGCAATCTTTTACGTAGTAGCTTGTTTGGTTATCTTGTTCTGCAACATCCAGCAGCTGCCCGGTGCCTTTATGAGCATTATTCGCGGTGCCTTCGGATTGGATGCCATGGCCGGCGGCGCAATGGGTGCTATCATTGTGGCCATGCAGCGTGGTATCTCCCGTGGCATCTTCAGCAACGAAGCGGGCTTAGGTTCCGCTCCCATTGCAGCGGCGGCAGCGAAAACTAATGAGCCGGTACGGCAAGGCCTGGTGAGCATGACCGGCACCTTTGTGGACACTATTATCATCTGCACCATGACCGGTTTGACCATTTTAATGATGGGCAGCCACAACATCGGCTTGGACGGCGTAGACGTCACCATCAACGCCTTCACCCGCGGCCTGCCTTTCTCGGAATCCATTGCTTCCCTGTGCCTGACCCTCTGCCTGATCTTCTTTGGCTTCACCACCATTTTGGGCTGGAACTATTACGGGGAACGGTGTGTGGACTTCTTGTTTAAAGGCAAGCAGGCCGCGATCCTCACCTACCGCTGGCTGTATATTTTGGCCATCTTCATCGCTCCCTATATGACTCTGGAAGCGGTATGGACTATCGCTGATATTTTCAACGGATTGATGGCGCTGCCCAACCTGATTGCGCTGATCTTCTTGAGCGGTGTAATTGCCAAAGAAACCAAGAGCTATTTCGACCGTCTCAATCATCGAACGCTGCGATAACCAAAAATAAATCAGAAAAAATCCCGGAAGCTGATTGCTTCCGGGATCTTTGTTTTATGAAATTCAGTTTTATCAGAGCAGGCCTTTCCTGCTCCATGCTTAATACAGTTTCCGCTTATCAATGACTCGAACTGCTTTGCCTTCGCTCCGGGCAATGGACTTGGGTTCCACCAAACGAACAGTAACCTGAATTCCCAGCATATTCTTCAAGCCCTGAACCAAATGGCTTTCCCGAGAGGAGATCTCTGCCGGATCAGTGGTGTATTTGTCTGCCGGCTGTTCCACCAGCACACCGATGGTGTCGGTGGTACCCACCCGATCCACGATAATCTGATAGTTTGCCGGGTATCCCTGATTGATCAGCACCGCTTCGATCTGGGAGGGGAACACATTGACGCCCTTAACGATCATCATATCGTCGCTCCGTCCCATGGGTTTGCTCATCTTTACATGAGTGCGGCCGCAGGAACACTTTTTCCTGGAAAGGACGCAGATGTCCCGGGTGCGGTAACGCAGCAGCGGGAAGGCTTCTTTGTCCAAGCAGGTAAACACCAATTCGCCTTTGCTCCCTTCCGGCAGCACTTCCCCGGTATCCGGGTCAATGATTTCGGCGTAGAAGTGGTCCTCATTGATGTGCATACCGGTCTGCTCACTGCATTCGAAGGAAACGCCGGGGCCGGAAATTTCAGTCAGGCCGTAAATGTCGTAGGCTTTGATATGTAAAGATTTTTCGATGTCACGGCGCATCTCTTCGGTCCAGGCTTCTGCGCCGAAGATACCCGCTTTCAATTTGATCTGATCAATGACGCCCCGCTCGTGGATGGATTCCGCCAAATAGGCAGCATAGGAAGGGGTGCAGCAAAGAATCGTAGAACCCAGGTCGGTCATGAACTGGATCTGCCGTTCGGTGTTGCCAGAGGACATGGGAAGGGTCAGGCTGCCCAACATATGGGAACCGCCATTTAAGCCTGGCCCGCCAGTGAATAATCCATAACCATAGCAGACGTGAACCACGTCATCCTTCGTGCCTCCTGCCGCCACAATGGCTCTGGCGCAGCATTCATCCCACAGATTGATGTCGTGTTGGGTGTAGAAAGCCACCACCCGTTTGCCGGTGGTACCGCTGGTGGACTGGATCCGAACGCAATCCGTCAACGGAACTGCTACCAAGCCGTAGGGGTACGCTTCCCGCAAATCCTCTTTGCTGAGGAAAGGAAGTTTATGAATATCGTCTATGCTTTGAATGTCTTCCGGCTTGACCCCTTTTGCATCCATCTTAGCCCGATAATACGGGACGTGATCGTAAACATGACGAACCTGTTTAACAATCTTTTCATTTTGCATCTTACGAATCTCTTCGTAAGGCATCAGCTCTACTTCAGGCTGAAAATATCGTTCCATTGCGAATACCTCTCTTACTTATAACTCGGTACGGCCTTAGCCGCACGAACAAGCCTATTTTAACATTTTTCGCCTTTTTTGTAAACCATGACGATTTATTTTGGCAAATATCCTTTTTTATAGACGTATATATTAAAAATACAGCAAATTCTCTCGACCCTTTTGTTGACATTTCTACTTGGCTGCGTTATAATGACTTAGTGCGATGAGTTTTTTGTCTCTTCGCTTCAATGAATAAAAGCACAAAAGCGTTAAAGCGTCAAAAGTGAGGAAGTCAATCATGCCTATTACAGATCTGTTGGAACGAAATGCGAAGTTATACGGGAACGACATTGCTTTGGTAGAAATCAATCCGGAACGCAAAGAAACCCGCCGGATTACCTGGAAAGAGTATGAGCTCATCGAGCCCAGTCGTGCTCCCTATTACCGCCGGGAAATTACCTGGAGCGTATTCAACGAAAAGTCCAACCGATTTGCCAATATGCTGCTCAGCCGAGGCGTGCAAAAAGGAGACAAAGTGGCCATTTTGCTGATGAATTGCTTAGAATGGCTCCCTATTTACTTTGGCATTTTAAAAACCGGAGCCTTGGCAGTGCCGCTGAACTTCCGGTATTCCGCCGAAGAAATTGAATACTGCTTAAACTTAGCCGAGGTGGATGTACTGGTTTTTGGACCGGAATTCATCGGACGGGTGGAGGAAATTGCCGACCGCATCGGCCAGCACCGGCTGCTGTTTTATGTAGGGGACGGCTGTCCGTCCTTTGCGGAAAAGTACAACGCCCTCTGTGCCAACTGTTCCAGCCAGCCGCCGCTGGTCCGCATTGATGATACCGACGATGCCGCCATCTACTTTTCTTCCGGCACCACCGGTTTCCCGAAAGCCATCCTCCACAACCACGAAAGTCTGATGCACGCAGCTAAGGTGGAGCAGAATCATCACCGCACCACGAAAGATGACGTCTTTCTCTGCATTCCTCCCCTGTACCACACCGGCGCGAAAATGCACTGGTTCGGCAGTCTGCTGGAAGGGGGCAAGGCGGTGCTGCTGAGGGGAACAAAACCGGAATTTATTCTGGATGCCGTCAGCAAAGAGCAGTGCACCATCGTTTGGCTGCTGGTGCCTTGGGCTCAGGATATTCTGGATGCCTTAGACCGGGGAGACATCCATCTGGAGGATTACCATTTAGATCAGTGGCGGCTGATGCACATCGGCGCCCAGCCGGTCCCCCCCAGCCTAATCAAGCGCTGGAAAGAGTATTTCCCCAACCATCAGTATGATACCAACTATGGCCTCAGCGAGTCCATCGGCCCCGGCTGCGTTCACCTGGGACTGGACAACATCAACAAGATCGGCGCCATCGGCAAAGCCGGGTTTGGCTGGCAGACCAAGATTGTGGACGCTAACGGGAACGAAATCAAAGTGCCCAACGAAGTAGGCGAACTGTGTGTCAAAGGTCCCGGCGTCATGACCTGCTACTACAACGATCCCCAAGCTACCGCGGAAGTCTTGAAGGACGGTTGGCTGTACACCGGGGACATGGCCCAGTACGACGAAGATGAATTCATCTATCTGGTAGACCGGAAGAAGGACGTGATTATCACCGGCGGTGAAAACATTTACCCAGTACAAATCGAAGACTTTCTGCGTGCCCACCCCGCCATCAGCGACGTGGCAGTGATCGGCTTGAAAGACGACCGGCTGGGCGAAATTGCCGCCGCCATCATCCAGCAAAAGGAAGGGATGTACTGCACCGAAGAGGAGATCAAAAAATACTGTCAGGCCCTCCCCCGGTACAAACGTCCCCGGAAGATTATTTTTGCGGATGTTCCTCGAAACCCCACCGGTAAGATTGAAAAACCCCTGTTAAGGCAGATCTACTGCGGAGAAAGCGTGGTTGCCGCTCAGATCAAATCATAAATCATGTACAAAACGGCTGTCCGCCGGGAGTTTACTTTCCCGGAAAACAGCCGTTTTCTTTCATTTTGATAGAAGGCCTGATC
>DXWR01000091.1 GCA_019416775.1 Oscillospiraceae bacterium
GCTCAGCATCGCCCTGGGAGTTTTTGTCACCACCCCCTGGATGTGGGCTTTGCTGGCGGCGGAATTGATCGGAGCCACGGTGATTTTGCTGCTACCCGGCAAGCAGTCGGAGCACGCCACCCTCTTTTCCAACAAACACAAACCAGAGAAAAAGGAATCCTAATTTATGACGGAATATACCAACCAAGAAACCAGAAACGCCTTTTTGGCCATTGTGGGAAAGCCCAACGTGGGCAAATCCAGCCTGCTCAACGCTCTGCTGGGGGAAAAGGTGGCCATTGTCACCTCCAAACCCCAAACCACCCGCACCCGGATTACCGGAGTGCTCACTAAGGGGCCGGACCAGTATGTCTTTTTGGACACCCCCGGCCTGCACCGCCCCAAGAATAAGCTGGGGGACCAGATGGTCAAAGCGGTGCAAACCTCGGTCCGAGACGTGGACGCGGCGGTGATGGTGGTGGAGCCCTACGGGGAACTTACCAGCAGTGAGCAAAAGCTGATTGACACCATCCGGGACATCCGGCTTCCGGCGGTGCTGGTGATCAATAAAATCGACACTCTTAAAGAAAAAACCGATCTGCTGGCCCGGATGGACACCTTCGGCAAGCTGAACCTCTTCGACGCCATCTTCCCGGTGAGCGTGCAGGAGGAAAAGGGCTTGGAGCCGCTGATGCAGCAGCTTGCCGCCTACCTGGCTCCCGGCCCTCACTTTTTCCCCGACGATGCCCTCACCGACCAGCCGGAACGGGTGATTATGGCGGAGTTTCTGCGGGAGCAGATTCTCTTAAACCTCCGCCAGGAGATTCCCCACGGCACTGCGGTGGTCATTGAAAAGATGCGGGAGCGGGAAGACCGCCCCGGCCTATTGGACATCGACGCCACCATCTACTGCGAACGCCCTTCCCACAAGGGCATGATCATCGGTAAAAGGGGCAGTATGCTCAAAACCATCGCCAGCGCAGCCCGGGCCCAGATGGAACAGTTTTTGCAGGCCAAGGTCAACCTGATCTGCTGGGTGAAGGTGAAGGAGGACTGGCGGAATAAAGACGGCTTGATCCGGAATTTCGGCCTGTCCTTCGGGGAATAAACCATGCTTTTTAAGCTCAACGGCCTGGTGCTTAAGCAGCGCAACATCGGGGAAAACGACCGAATCTTGGTGCTGCTCACCAAGGAACGAGGGGTGCTGGAGGTCTGCGCCCGGGGGGTGAAGCGGATGCGTTCTCCCCTGGCTGCCGGCTGTATGCCCCTTTGCTACAGCGAATTCTGCCTCTTTGAAGGAAAAAAGTACATTACCGTGGATGCCGCCACCCCCATCCGCAATTTTTACCAGCTTCGCCTGGATCCGGAAAAACTGGCTTTGGGGGAATATTTCTGCGACCTGGCCTCGGTGCTGACTCCGGAATCGGAAAGCGCCTGGCCCATGCTGCGGCTTTTGTTAAACACCTTGGCTTTGCTGGAGGACGACCGCCGCCAGCCGGTGCTGCTGAAGGCCATCTTTGAGTTTCGCAGCGCCGCCATTGCCGGCTTTATGCCGGATCTCATTGGGTGCAGCGGCTGCGGGATTTTTGAGGGGGAGCAGATGTACTTTCTCCCCCAGGATTCCTGCCTGCTGTGCGGAAACTGCAAAGCCGCCCACCCCCAATCTGGGCAGGGCGGGGTATTGCTGCGTCCGGCAGTGCTGAAAGCCATGCGCCAGATCCTCTACGCCGACGAAGACAAGCTGTTTTCCTTCTCCTTAAAGGGGGAGAGCTTAACGCAGCTGGACCGGCTCACCGAACGGTATCTTCTCATCCACACCGGCCTGCAAAGCCGAGCTTTATCGGTATACCGTGCCCTGCAAGCGCCGTAATTTGATGTTACCTCCGTCCAACGGGGGTATTTTACTGCAAGAAACATTTTGAAAGGAACTCATTATGCCAATCCAACCACGTTATTGCAAAACACTGGAGCTGGATAAGATCCTGTCCCGCTTGGCGGACTGCACCTGCTGTGACGCCGCCCGGGAAAAGGCCCTCTCGATTCAGCCTTATACCAACCCTAATCTGGTGGAACAGTCGCTGGACAAAACCGCCGACGCCTTCACCCTTTCCGCTCAGTTCGGCACCCCCCATTTTTCCAATCTCTCCGACCCGGCGGCGGCCTTGACCATCGCCCAAAAGGGAGGCAGCTTGAGTTTGGTGGAGTTTCTGCGGATTCGACAGCTTCTCCGTCAGGTCCGGGGATTGACCCAGTGGTATGCCCAGTGCGCAGGAGTGGAAAATTCTCTGCAAGAGCTGTTTGCTGAACTGGCTCCCAATCAGGCTTTGGAAAAGGCCATCGACCAGGTAGTGGTCAGCGAAGAGATGGTCAACGACTACGCTAGCTCCACTTTGGCGGACCTGCGCCGGAAAATTGCTTCCGCTCAAGCCAAAGCCAAGCAGGAGATGGATAAAATCATCCGCTCCTCCAAGTACCAGAAAGCCCTCCAGGAAAACCTGATTACCCAGCGGGACGGCCGGTTTGTGGTGCCGGTGAAGGCGGAGCACAAATCTGAAATTCCCGGCTTGGTGCACGATTCCTCCGCCAGCGGCGCCACCCTCTTTGTGGAACCCATGGGAGTGGTGGAAGCCAATAACCAGATCCGTGTTCTCCAAACTCAGGAAAAGGCGGAGATCCAGCGGATTTTGTATGAACTCAGCCAAACGGTGGCGGAACACGCCCGCAACCTGATGGACAACTTTGAGGTGGTCATTGCGCTAAACCTCTGTTTTGCCAAGGCAGAGCTGGCCGCTCAGATGAACGCCCAGAAACCCCGTCTCACCGATACCGGGGAGATTGTGTTGAATAAAGCCCGCCACCCCTTGTTGGATCCCAAAACCGCCGTGCCTATCTCCCTAACATTGGGAGGAGACTGCCGGACTTTGGTAATTACCGGCCCCAACACCGGCGGCAAAACCGTGACCTTAAAAACCATCGGCCTGCTTTGCCTCATGACTATGTGCGGGCTGCTGATTCCGGTGGGGGCGGGGAGCACCATGTCGGTGTTCGACCAGGTGCTGGCGGACATCGGGGATGAACAGAGCATCGAGCAGAGCCTGTCCACCTTTTCCGCCCATATGACCAATCTGGTGCATATCCTAAAAACCGCCGACGACCATTCCCTGATCCTCACCGACGAATTGGGCAGCGGCACCGATCCGGTGGAAGGGGCGGCTCTGGCCATTTCGGTGCTGGAAGCGCTGCGCCAGCGGGGCGCTGTCACCGCCGCCACCACCCACTATCCGGAGCTGAAGGTCTACGCCATTGAGACAGAAGGGGTGGAAAACGCCTGCTGCGAATTTGATGTGGACACCTTAAAGCCCACCTACCGCCTGCTCATCGGCGTGCCGGGGCGGAGCAACGCCTTTGCCATTTCCCGGCGGTTGGGATTGGACGAAGGGGTGCTGCAAAAGGCGGAAAGCCTGGTGGATCAGGAAAACAAACAACTGGAAACCACCATTTCCCGGCTGGAAACCCAGCGCCAGGAGTACGAAAAACAATTTCAGGAATACCAGTCCCTCACCGATCAGCTCAAGCAGAAAAACTCCTGGCTGGAAGAGCAGCGCCAAGAGCTGGAAGAGGAGAAAAAAGAAATTCTGGACAAAGCCCAGAAACAGGCAGCCCAGTTGGTCAATCAGGTAAAAGCTCAGTCCGACCGGCTGCTCAATGAGCTGGACGCCTTGAAAAAGGAAAAGGACGCCCAAGAGTTTGCCAAGAAAACCGCCGATGCCAAAGCACAGCTGCGCCGGGAACTGCAACAACTGGACAAAACCGCCAACCCGGTACAGCAGCGCAGCAACAAGGAATATAAACTTCCCCGGCCCATTCGGAAAGGGGATACGGTGTTGATCTTCGACATCGACAAAAAGGGCACTGCCTTGGAGGATTCCAAAGGGAAAACCTCTATTTTGGTGCAGGCCGGGCTGCTGAAAAGCCGGGTGAAGATTTCCAACCTCCGCCTGCTGGAAGAAAAGAATCCTTACGCGCCCAAAAAGCCACAGTATCGAGCGGGAGGACGAATGATGTCCGCCCAAAGCCAAAGCCAGCGCCGGGCCAGCATGGAACTGGATCTTCGGGGCGAGACGGTGGAGGAAGCCTTGATGGAACTGGATCAGTTTCTCGATAACTGCGTCATGGCCAATCAGGGCCAGGTCACCATCATTCACGGCAAGGGCACCGGCGCGCTGCGTAAAGCGGTGCAGCAGCACTTAAAGCACCATCCCAGTGTGAAAAGCTATCGCCTGGGTGTCTTTGGGGAAGGGGAAAGCGGCGTCACCATTGTGGAACTGAAGTAAAGTTCTGTTCCCGATTTTCTGCGCATATCTTTGGGCAGAGAAGGGGGCGTGTCGGCATGGAATTGACCTTTTCCCAGCTGAAAAAGCGGGAGCTGATTTGTATGGATACCGGGGACCGGTTGGGTATGGTGGACGATCTGCTGTTGGAGGACAACTGTGTCAAAGCCCTGCTCACCTATGGAACCCGACCCAGGCTGTTGTTTTTCCGTTCCGGTAAACCCAAGCAGATACCCTGGGAGCGGATTCGGCTGCTGGGCAAGGACTTTGTGGTGGTGGATTCCATGGAGGACCTTCCCTTTGAGCCCAGCCGCAGCCGAAAAAAGAAGTTTTCGTCCTTGGTCGAACAGCTTTTTCAGTAATTTCTGGGAAACCGGTTGACAAAATCCAAAAAAACACCCATAATGACAGAGTAGAAATGACAGCAAGAACAGAACGGTCGTGAAAAGAGGAGGGAAGTCTCATGGCGAGAAAAAAACCGGCAGGATACCGTGTGCTGAAGTATTTTGCCATTTTGCTGCTGGTTTTAACCATCCTGTCGGCGGCTCTCTGCGCTTTGCTGCGCGTTACCCAGTATCTAGCGGCAGAACAAGGTACCCTTCCCACGTTGTTGGGACGGCAGTATGTGATTGAAGACTGTGACAATCTCACCTGGCTGTATAAACCCAACACCTTGGTGGTGGCTGCTCCGATGGAGGGAAGCTCAGCCGGACTCGGTCAGGGCAGTGTGGTGCTTTATGCTGCATGGGATGACAATCAGGTGTTTGAAGGCTACAGCCTTTCTGCTATCACCGGCTTTACCACTGTGGATGATACGCTGTATTGGACTGTCCGCAACGGCCGCAACCAGCCGGATCTGGAGATTCTGCCCGAAAACGTGGTAGGGGAAGTGGTATTCTCCAGCGACTGGTTGGGGAAGGCCCTGAATTTCTGGAACAGCAATTTGGGATTGGTCTGCTGTCTGCTGGCCCCCTTAGGGGTATTGGTGGTGCTGTGGATGGTGCTGATGATCTGGAAAAGCCATAGTTCTACCTTGTCCCGCCGTCCACTTCCTGGTTATTTTCAGGAAGAGGAAGGAGAGCCGGTGCTGATGAGCACCGATCCCTTTTACGAAGATTCTATTCCTGAGCCAATGCCGGTGGAAAATCACCCGGCTCCCGAGACTGCATCGCCGTTCCACTATGAGACAGTGCCGGCAGATCAGCAGCCCACCATGGTGATTCCGGACCTGGCTCCTGCCAGCCCACAGCCCCGCATTGTGCGGGATCCTCTCTCGGATACCCAGGAGTTTGACGTGAAGGAGCTGAAGGAAAAGCTGCTCACCGATAAGCTGCTGCGGGATGTGGACCAAGAGGATTACGTAAAGATCCCCGATTCCTCGCAAAGTGACGAAACTGCGCTGATGAGTTTTCACAAGGATTCGGTGGACTTTGATTTCCGCCATCTGGATTTTTCTAAATTGGAGGTTTACCCCAATGAAATCGGCCAGGGTTTTACCGTCCTGACCCCGGACTACCAGGCGGTGGTGCGCTTAGACATCACCAAGCGCAATTCCGAGAAAGAAGAGTAATGACCCAGTGGAGTGAGAAAACGCTCCACTTTCTTCTTGTCATAGCTGAAAGGAGTTTTTATGAGAAAGCCCAAAGTCCTGTCTTTGCTGTTGGCTGCGGTGCTGCTGCTTGGTTGTACCGGCTGCACTCCGGTGCTCAACAGTGCTGCCACCCTTTCCCAAACCCAGTCTCAGCCAGAGGAGTCTGTTCCGGAAGAAGCCCAACCTCAAAGTGACGTGCTGCTGTACCAGGATGATTTACGGGGCGTGTGGATTAGTTACATCGAGTTGGAATCCATGATGCAGGACCACAACCAGCAGGACTTTTCTTACTATACCAGGGTGGTGCTGAATAACGCCAAAGCCCAGGGCATTAACACGGTGTTTGTTCAGGTGCGTTCCCATGGGGATGCCATCTATCCTTCCGCGTATTATCCTTGGAGCAAATACGTCACCGGTACCGCTGGGCAGGCGGCGGATTACGATCCCTTGGAAATTTTCATTCAGCAGGCTCATGAGCTGGGCCTCTCCTTCCATGCTTGGGTCAATCCTTACCGGTTGATGAGCCAAAACGACTTTGCCACGGTGGATGCTTCTTATCTTACCAAACAGTGGCTTGGCAACACCCAATATATGCGTTACAATGATACTGACGGCTACTATTACCTGGATCCCAACAACGAGGAAGCGCTGGATTTAATCTGCAACGGCATTGCCGAGTTGGTGCAAAATTACAACGTAGATGGCATCCACTTTGACGATTATTTTTACAGTATCCCACCGGAGCAATACGGTTACGATGCCGCCACCGCCCACGCTGCCACCGACCGGCTGGTGCAGCGAGTGTATCAAACGGTGAAGTCCATCAACCCGGCGGTGCAATTTGGGGTGAGCCCTGGAGGAAATTACTACGACGCCCCTGCCTCCGATACAACGCAGTACACCAATATTGTGACCTGGTGCACTCAACCCGGCTATCTGGACTATATCGCTCCCCAAATTTACTGGGAGTTTGACCATGAGCAGGCACCTTTTTTGGATGTGTTTAATAAGTGGGTTAGCCTGACTTCCGGCACAAACGTGAAATTATATGTGGGTCTGGCCACCTACAAATTTGCCACCACCGAAACCTTGCTGATTCAGGAAAACCTCTGTGTCAACCATCCAAATTGTGGCGGCTTTATCCACTTCCGGTATGAGAACCTCTGCGGTAAGATTCGATAGGACTGAAATGAGAATGTAAAAAAGGAAGGATTGTATGGAAAAGGTAGAATTTCTTCGCCCCGGCTGGTTTGGGGTAGAGTGCCCGGCAGATGTGCGCCGGGTAGAATTTGATCTGCGCAACCAAGGAGTACTGCAGCGGCATCTGCCGGTGGGAGCTCTGTTCATCGGGGATTCCATCACCCATTACTGGGAGATCGAAAGCTATTTTTATTGCCAAAAGGGCCTGCTGCTGAATCGCGGGATTGGGGGAGACAACACTGAGTTCTGTCTCCGCCGGCTGGAAGCGGACGCCATTCAGCTTCGTCCTGCCATTACCTTTTTGATGATCGGCATCAACAATTCTTGGGAGCTGGCCTACGATGATTGGAGACGCCTCCCCGGCCAGCCCATGGATCAGGTGTTGAACCGGGCGGAACAGGACATCCGAGCCATGGCAAAACGGTTTTATGAGACTGGGCTGCGGCTGGTGCTGTGTTCGGTACTGCCTACCTGTATGTACTTTACTCGAGAAGACCCTCAGCGCCGGGAATACACAGTGGAGCTTAACCGTCGGATTCAGCGGATCGCCGCAGAATTTGGCTTTTCCTATCTGGATTATCACTCCGACATGGTGCAGTCCGACGGCTTGACTGCCATAGAGGACTATTTCTTCGACGGCATTCATCCCACGGTATTTGGCTATCAGGTGATGGCCAAAAAACTGCTGGAACAGTTCCCGGAGGTAGGACTGGAAAGCATGGAAGCTCATCTTCAGGCCTGCCGTGACTCTTAATGTTCAGGTGGATTGTATGACCTTTTCTTCTGTTTTGGAAAAACTCACTAACCGCCTCCCTTTAACCGGGGAGGACTTTGTGTTTCTGCTTACCGGCTTAACTGGGGAGGAGAAAGAACAGCTCTATTCCGTCGCTCGTCAGACCGCTCAACGGCAGTTCGGCAACCGGATCTTTATTCGAGGGCTGATTGAAATCTCCAATATTTGCAAAAATGATTGCTACTACTGCGGCATCCGCAAAAGCAACGAAAGGGTGGTCCGCTACCGCCTCACGCAGGAGCAAATCCTCTCCTGCTGCGAAATCGGTTATCCATTGGGCTTTCGCACCTTTGTGTTGCAGGGAGGAGAGGACGGCGCCTTTACCGATCGCTGGCTTTGTGATCTGCTTTCAAAAATCAAAGGGGAGTTTCCGGATTGCGCCATTACCCTTTCCCTGGGGGAACGGAGCCGGGAAAGCTACCGGCGGCTGAAGCAGGCTGGGACGGACCGGTATCTTCTCCGGGAGGAAACGGCGGACTTTGCCCATTACCGCCGGCTTCATCCGGAAAGTATGTCCCCCGAGCGCCGGCAGGACTGCCTGTTTGCCCTCAAGGAGTTGGGTTATCAAACCGGCGGAGGTTTTATGGTGGGCTCTCCGGGACAAACCCCGGAGCATCTGGCAAAGGATTTTCTGTTTTTGCAAAAGCTGCAGCCCCAGATGGTGGGGATCGGCCCCTTTCTGCCCCATCAGGACACCCCTTTTCGGGACTGCGCCCCCGGCGCCGCAGAGCAGACGGTGCGCTGTGTGGCCATCCTGCGCCTGCTGCTGCCGGGCGCCAATCTGCCTGCCACCACCGCGCTGGCCACTTTGGATCCCCATGGGCGGCAGAAGGCGGTGCTGGCCGGGGCCAATGTGATTATGCCCAACCTTTCCCCGGCGGAAGTCCGGGACAACTACAGCCTCTACGACCATAAAGCCCATTCCGGGGCGGAGGCGGCGGAAGGACTGCGGTTGCTGCAACAGCAAATGGAGGAAATCGGCTACACCCTCTGCATCGACCGGGGGGACAGCCGTTGACAGAGCTAACCGTTTTCGCTACAATAGAGAACGCAGGTTTTTCTGTACTGTAATAGGGGAGGTATTTTCAGCGTGGCTGATCTGATACAAGAAATCAAACGTCGGCGAACCTTCGCCATTATTTCCCACCCGGACGCCGGTAAAACAACCTTAACCGAAAAGTTTCTGCTTTATGGCGGCGCCATTGCTTTGGCTGGCACGGTAAAGGGAAAGAAAAATTCCCGCCATGCAGTCAGTGACTGGATGGAGATTGAAAAGCAGCGTGGTATTTCGGTCACCAGCTCGGTGATGCAGTTTGAGTACGAAGGTTACTGCATCAACATCCTGGATACCCCCGGCCACCAGGACTTTTCTGAAGACACCTACCGCACTTTGATGGCGGCGGACTCCGCCGTGATGGTCATCGACGCCAGCAAAGGCGTGGAAAACCAGACCCGGAAGCTGTTCAAGGTCTGCGTCATGCGCCACATTCCCATCTTCACCTTCATCAACAAAATGGACCGGGACGCTAAAAATCCCTTCGACCTGGTGGAGGAAATTGAGGAAGAGCTGGGCATTAAGACCTGCCCGGTAAACTGGCCCATCTCTTCCGGCAAGGATTTCCGGGGAGTGTACGACCGCCAGAGCCGCCATATCCTGGCCTTTACCGCGAACCAAAGCGGCAAGCTGGAAGCGGAAAAAACCGAAGTGGATCTGGAGGATGAGTCCTTAAAAGATCTCATCGGGGAGGAAAACTACAACACCTTAAAGGACGACGTGGAACTGCTGGATGGGGCAGGGGACGAGCTGAACCTGGAAGAGGTGCAGAAGGGCCGGCTCAGCCCGGTATTCTTCGGGTCCGCCTTGACTAATTTCGGGGTGGAGCCCTTCTTGGAAGCCTTTTTGCAGATGACCACCCCGCCTTTGGCCCGGCAGACTGCCGAAGGGGAAGTGGATCCCTTCGATCCGGATTTTTCCGGCTTTGTCTTTAAGATCCAGGCCAATATGAATAAGGCTCACCGGGACCGGGTGGCTTTTGTGCGGATCTGCTCCGGCCGGTTTGAAAAGGGCATGGAGGTGTACCATGTTCAGGGCAACAAGAAGATGAAGCTCACCCAGCCTCAGCAGATGATGGCGCAGGACCGGGAAATTGTGGAGGAAGCCTACGCCGGGGATATTCTGGGCTTGTTTGACCCCGGGATTTTCTCCATTGGGGACACCCTCTGCGCTCCCGGCAAGAAAATCCGGTTCCAGGGCATCCCTACCTTTGCCCCGGAGCACTTCGCCTTGATCAGTCAGAAGGATACCCTAAAGCGCAAACAGTTCGTCAAGGGCATCAATCAGATTGCCCAGGAAGGCGCCATCCAGATCTTCCAGGAACCGGATTCCGGTATGGAGGAAGTGATTGTGGGCGTGGTGGGCGTGCTGCAATTTGAGGTGCTGGAATACCGTCTGAAGAACGAATACGGGGTGGAGGTCCGCCGGGAAGGGCTGCCTTACCAGTACCTGCGCTGGATTGAAAACCAGGACATCGACGTCAAAGCCCTGGATCTCACCAGCGACACCCGCCGGGTCCAGGATCTCCGGGGACGGCCCCTGTTGCTGTTTACCAGTTCTTGGGGCATTGATTGGGCTCTGGATCACAACAAAGACTTGCAGCTCAGCGAGTTTGGCAGGGGTATGTGATCGGCCGGCGCAGTTGATCAATCCAATTCCATCTTGGCGGCCAGTGAACATGGCCGCCATTTTGCTGCGCAAAATCGGTGGGACTCTGTTTGGAGATTTGCGCTGTCCTATCT
>DXWR01000092.1 GCA_019416775.1 Oscillospiraceae bacterium
AGCTCAAAGGTGGTCTCAATGGGCTTTTGCTGGCGCTGGCGCACAATGGCGTCTGCAATCCGCCGGGAAAATTTTTCTTCACCGTATTCCCAGAAGATCTTCGCCAAGCTGTCCCGGTCGTAGGTGTTCACCACATCAGCGGCAGTGATACCGGTTTGGCTCATCCGCATATCCAGAGGAGCGTCGGTGCGATAGGAGAATCCACGCCGCCCTTCGTCCAACTGGTGGGAGGACACGCCCAGATCCAACAGCACCCCATCCACCTGGATTACTCCCTGCGCTGCCAGCACGGCAACCATATCCGCAAAATTGGTTTGCAGCACCGTTGCTTGGGCGTAAGGGGCAAGCCGCTGTCCCGCTTCCCGAATGGCATCCGGATCTTGGTCTAGGGAATACAGTCTCCCCGTGGTAAGGCGCCGGGCAATGGCTTCACTGTGTCCGCCCCCTCCCGCAGTACCGTCCACATAGATGCCGTCGGAGCGGATGTTCAGCCCCTCCAAGCATTCTTCCAGCAGCACCGGACGGTGGTATCCTGAAGTGTGAATGTTCTCTTTTTCCATCACAGGTCCAACTCCTCCAACAAAGCCGAGATTTCTTCCGGACTGTCCCCTTCCTGATAAAGGGCCTGCCAGGAAGCCAGATCCCAGATCTCACAGTGGTCGGACACCCCTACCACCCGGACTTCTTTGTCCAGTTGGGCATATTCCCGCAGTTCCTGGGGAATCACGATCCGCCCCTGCTTGTCCGGCTCGACCTCGGTGGCGTTGGCAAAAAACACCCGTCCCAATTCTCTGGCTTTTTTCATGGGAAGAGCGCTGATCTTCTCGCTTTTTTTCTTCCATTCTTCCAGGGAGTACACATCAATACAGCGTTCTCCCAAGGCTTTGGTGATGATAAACGTACCGCCCAAATCTCCCCGGAGTTTGGCTGGAAAATTTAACCGCCCTTTGACGTCTATGACGCAGCGAAATCCGCCGATGAGCATTCATTTTCCCGCCTTTCTATATTTTGTCCGAAGCATAGGCTTGGGCTGATTCACCATTTTACACCACCGCAACCCACTTTCTAGTTCATTATACCCACCGCTGCCTTTAAATGCAAGGGGTTTGTCCGAATTTTCATCTCTTTTCCATAAAGTAGAAAGACTTCACAGTTTGGCTTTTTGTCCGCTTCAAATTTTTCACTTGTTTTGCTGTACTTTACACCGGAAATTTGCTATAATAATGGCTAAGAATGATGATTTCGTCCTATCCCTTTCCTGCGGCAGTATTTAATCCCGCAAAAGGTGCGTCAGTTTTACGTTAAAGGAGCTTTCATGAAACAATGCAGCATCTGCGGCTACCTGTTTGAGCCCGAGGATTCCCAATCTCCGCGCTGCCCTCACTGCGGCGCAAATCCAGACGAGAGTTCCCCTTCGGAAAACTCCCAGCAGCCTTCCCCTCATCTGGAACAACCGGCCCAGGAGCTGGAAAAAACGGCTTCCACAGAAGAAGAAACATCGGTCCAACCGGATCCGGCCATGATCCAAAAAACCGAAAAGCCCAAAGATCCATCTAAGGAAATGCCGCCGTCTTCTTCTCCCCAGCCGGAAGGATCCTTCATCCAGGAGCCCCTTCCACCCGATTCCATTTCCCAGAATCAAGCGCCGGAACTGCAAAACGATTCGCCCCTATCTTCGCCGGCGGCAGAAGCAAACCAACCTTCCCCGGAAATCCCGCACAAGAGAAAGCGGCGGACAGGAATGTGGCTGAAGGTTTTAGGGTTTGTTTTGCTGCTTTTCCTAGTGGCGATTTGTTCCTTTTTGTTGGGTATGGGGCAACAAAGCTGGTTTTCTCAGCAGGAAGCTACCCCCTCTGCTACTGAGATTCAACATTCTGACAATGAATATTACGATCCTCAGGGGGTTTCCCCGGAAGAATTTGCCCGGTTGGAACTGGGAATGACCTACGCTCAGATCAGCGGCATCATCGGCGGCGACGCTTATCAAACCACTGTACCGGATGTTTCCGGCAGTTACAGCGCCGCTTGGCAAGGGCAGGAAGATCCACAGGCAGTCTTGACGGTCCGATTTGTCAACGGCCAAGCCACAGATTTGCAGCAAAGCGGTCTGGACGGCACCCAATCTCAGGAAAGTGAATCCTCTCAAGCCCAATAAGCCGGAGAGAAAAGGAGACTGACCTCTATGTCCAATCAGTATTTGAGTTTTGCCACCATTCTTCTCCCTCGGCCCGGCACAGACTGGAGCCGGTACAGCGTTATTGCCTGCGACCAATTTACCAGTCAGCCGGAATATTGGCGCCGGGTCACCGATTATGTGGGGGACGCCCCCAGTACCTTGAAAATGATTCTGCCGGAACTTTACCTTTCCCAGCCTGATGCCAAACAACGGATCCGGCAGATCCACCGTGCCATGGATCAGTACCAGACAGATGGGATCTTTTCCACCCTGCCCCACGCTATGATCTGTGTCCGGCGAACCTTATCCGACGGCACCCTGCGCCGGGGAATTGTAGGGCTGATCGACCTGGAGCAATACGACTACCGTCCCGGCAGCGATTCCCTGATCCGCGCCACGGAGCAAACCGTGCTGGAACGCCTGCCCCCCAGAATGGAGATTCGCCAAGGGGCCACGTTGGAGCTTCCCCATGTGATGCTGTTGGTGGACGATGGAGAGGAGCCTCTGATCCAGCCCATCTGCGATGGGTTTGAAGCCATGGAACCTCTGTATGATTTTGACCTGATGCTGGGCAGCGGCCACCTTTCCGGTTACCGGCTGGACGATGCTTCCGCACGGAAACTGGCGGCTGGGTTGGACAAGCTGGCGGATCCGGACGCCTTTTCCCGCCGGTACGGCATCTCCGGCTACGCTCCCCTTTTATTTGCGGTAGGAGACGGCAACCATTCTTTGGCGGCAGCCCGGGCTTGTTGGGAACGGATCAAACACACCCTCCCCCCTCAGCAAGCGGCAGCCCATCCCGCCCGGTACGCCTTGGTGGAGGGATGCAGTCTCCACGATCCAAGCCTCCAATTCCGAGCCATTCACCGGGTGGTGTTTGACGTAAATCCTACCCAGCTCATGGCCGCATTGAAGCACCGTTACCACATTCTTCCCGGCGTCCATCCCGACGGTCAAACCATCACCGCCCTTTGGCGGGATCAAGAAGAGGTGTTCACCATCCTGGAACCGCCCTGTCAGCTGGCTACCGGCAGCTTGCAGCAATTTTTGGACGGGTATCTTCGGGTGCACCGGGGCCGGGAAGACTACATCCACGGCCGGGAAAACGTGCGCGCCTTGGCTTCTCAACCGGACACCATTGGCTTTTTGCTCCCTGCCATGGAAAAATCCATGTTATTTAAAACCGTGGTGCTGGACGGCGCTTTGCCTCGAAAAACCTTTTCCATGGGGCAGGCACTGGATAAACGGTTTTACCTGGAAGCCCGGCGGATTCAACCCAAATCAATGTGATCTTTCGCCGCTTTTGGCGGCTTGAGATAGATGAGTTTACAAGGAAAGGAAGATCCTCATGATTGTTACTCCGAAAACCAGAGGCTTTATCTGCACCACCGCCCACAAGGACGGCTGCAAAGCCAACGTGAAGCGTCAGATTGACTATGTGAAGAGCCAGCCCAAAGTGGAAAATGGTCCGAAAAAGGTACTGGTCATCGGTGCTTCCACCGGCTACGGCCTGGCCAGCCGCATCAGCGCTGCCTTCGGCTGCGGCGCCGCCACCATCGGCGTAATCTTTGACAAACCCGCCGACCGCAAGCGCACCGCTTCTGCCGGCTGGTACAACACCGCTGCTTTTGAAGAATTTGCTGCACAGGATGGGCTGTACGCCAAAACCATCAACGGCGATGCTTTCTCCGGCGCAGTCAAGCAGCAGGTTATCGACCTGATCCGCCAAGATTTAGGGCAGATCGATCTGTTTGTGTACAGCTTGGCAGCTCCCCGGCGCAAGTGTGACGACGGCACCACCTACACCAGCGTGCTGAAGACCACCGGGGAAAGCTACACCAACATCACCGTAGACCTGGCTACCAACACCGTAGGCGAAGTAACCATCGACCCCGCCACCCCGGAAGAAGTGGAAGCCACCATCAAGGTCATGGGCGGCGAAGACTGGAGCGACTGGGTGAAGGCCCTTTCCGACGCCGGAGTGCTGGCCCAAAATGCAATTACCCTGGCTTACTCCTACATCGGTCCTAAAATCACCTGGCCCATCTACTACAACGGTTCTATCGGCGCTGCCAAGAAGGATCTGTACCAAACCAGCGTAAAGCTGAACGAGGAGTACAAGGATCTGGGCTTGAAAGCTTACATTTCGGTGAACAAAGCCCTGGTGACCCAGGCCAGCGCTGCCATTCCGGTGGTGCCGCTGTACATCACCATCCTCTACAAGCTGATGAAGGAAATGGGAATCCACGAAGGCTGCATCGAGCAGATGTACCGGATGTTCGCTCAAAAGCTGTACCTTCCCACCCCTGAAGTGGACGAACAAGGGCAGCTCCGGCTGGACGATTGGGAAATGCGGGATGACGTACAGTCCAAGGTGGAAGAGCTTTGGGGTCATGTCACCACCGAAAACCTGAAAGAATACGCCGATATCGACGGTTACTGGGAAGATTTCTACAATATGTTTGGCTTCGGCATCGATGGCGTAGATTACGACAAGGACATCGATATTACCGCCAAGATTCCTTCCATCCCCGAAGAATAAAAACCATAAAAAATAGAGGTTAGGCCAAAAGCGGTCTAACCTCTTGTTTTGTCTCTTTTTCAATTGGAAAAAGAGCGCTCTGTTATTCCCTCTTTAACAAGGCAAATTATCCTTTCACAGAAAGCAGTGCGTCTCCCACCTGCACCGTCCCGGAAGCCAAAGCCTGAACTTCCATGCCGTCGTCGCTGTTGCAGACAATCATGGGGGTGGTGCAGAGGTAACCTGCCTGATGGATTTGTTCCATATCGAAGGTAATCAACAAATCCCCGGCTTTCACCCGCTGACCGTTTTCCACATGGGCTTCAAAGAACTTTCCTTTGAGCTGGACCGTGTTAATGCCAATATGAAGCAGCAGCTCCAATCCATCGTCGGTCAGCAGCCCAATGGCGTGTTTGGTATCAAAAAGATTGTCCACTACGCAGTCCACCGGAGCGTAAAGCTTTCCTTCACTGGGCTCTATGGCAACACCCTGCCCTAAGACGCAGGCGGCAAACACCTCATCTTGGACTTCCTCCATAGGAACCACTGTTCCGGACATATGGGCGTAAAGCGTGGCATCCAGCTTCTTTTCCGACTTGGAAGCAGCGGGCGCCGGGGCAGCAGGCGCCGGTCCAACCGGTACAGGTTCTGCCGGTGCAGCAGATAAGTGATCCGCTTCCGGAGAATCGATAAAGTCCTCCAGTCGGGATTTGATTACCGAGACCTGGGGGCCGTACACCACCTGCACCCCATTGCCTTTGTGGATCACTCCGGAGGCGCCGGATTGCTTTAACAGACTATCCACCACCAAACCGGGATCGTTCACTGTCACCCGCAGCCGAGTGGCGCAGCAATCCAGGTCAGAGAGGTTGGCTTTTCCGCCTAACCCCTGCAAGATCAAGGCAGAAACGGAATCGGAAGGAGACTTTGCCGCCCCGTCCGGACCGATGCCGGTTTTTTCCTTAAAATCAGAGCGGGTATAGAGCTTGGGTTCTTGATCGTCCGCTTCCCGGCCGGGAGTCTTCAGATTCAACTTCTTAATCATAAAGTAGAAGGTGAAGTAGTACAGCAGGAAATAACCAATGCCAATAATGACAATCCAGATCCAGTTGGTTTTGTCGTTGCCTTGCAGTATGCCGAATAGCGTCAAGTCAATCAACCCACCGGAGAAGGTCATGCCTACGGTGACGTTGAGGATATGCATCAGCATATAGGACAGACCGGCATAGACACAGTGTACTGCATACATGGCAGGAGCCACAAACAGGAAGGTGAATTCCAAGGGCTCGGTAATGCCGGTGATGGCACTGGTCAGTGCGGCGGAGAGCAGCAAACCGCTGACCACCTTCCGTTTTTCCGGACGGGAGGTACGGTACATGGCCAGCGCAGCACCGGGCAGACCAAAGATCATAAAGGGGAACTTGCCGGTCATAAACCGAGTTGCAGAGACAGAGAACACATCCACCGATTTGGAAGCCAGCTCTGCAAAGAAGATATTTTGCGCACCCTGAACTACAACGCCGTCGATCACCGCAGTGCCGCCCATAGCGGTCTGCCAGAAAGGCATATAGAACACATGGTGCAGGCCAAAGGGGATCAGCGCCCGTTCAATAGCGCCATAGATCCAGGTGCCGGCATAACCGGAATTCAGCACCAACTGGCCCAGCATGGCAATCCCGGTTTGGATCACCGGCCAGATGAAGAACAAAGCCACACCCACCAGCAAAAACACGGCCGTGGAAATGATAGGGACAAACCGGCTGCCGCCAAAGAAGGACAGCACCTGGGGAAGCTGGATCTGATGGAAACGGTTGTGAAGGGCCGCCACTCCAAGCCCCACAATAATGCCGCCGAACACACCCATCTGCAAGGTGGGAATCCCCAACACGGTGGTGGTGGTATTTTCCCCCATGGCTTCGATCCCGCCGCTGGCACAGATCATGGCATAGATAGCAGTATTCATCACCAAATACGCGATAGCAGCGGACAAGGCCGCTACTTCTTTTTCCTTTTTCGCCATGCCGATGGCGACGCCCACTGCAAAGAGCAGAGGCAGGTTATTGAAGATCACGTTGCCGCATTGGTACATGATGTCCAAAATAGTATAGAGAACGCTGCCCTCATAGATCACACCGGTTAAACCATAGGCTTCCAATGTGGTTTGGTTGGTAAAAGAACTGCCGATGCCCAGCAGCAGCCCGGCGATGGGCAGCAATGCGATGGGCAGCATAAAAGAACGGCCCACGCGCTGCAGCACGCCAAAGATTTTATCTTTCATAAAATTGCCTCCTCTGATTTTTTGACGTTCTGCTTTTGAGCTTATGAAAAACGCTGCGCACTCGCTTTTCCGTCAGCCCAAAGCTATAAAAAATACCCACGCCAAATCAACCGCACACAAGCGGTCAATCTAACGCGGGTTTCGCCCAAAAGGTCACGATCCCAGTTCTCAAATGAGAAGGATTCACTTTTCCGAAGCATCCATATTGATGCGTTTTAGGTGGATGGTTAAATAAATCAGTTCGCCTTCTGAAAGTTCTTTGTGGTAGGTATTTTGAATATAATCGGCGATACATTTTGCACATTGATAATGCTTTTGGCAGGTTTTGGCGATGAGCTGGTAAAAGGAAGCATCCTGCTCCTCCTGCCCATCGGCAAGCATTTGGTTGGAGAGCAGCCGCTGAGCAAAGTATCGCAGATGCACTACAAACCGGCTGAAATCCAAACTTTCCCGGTCAAATTGCTTCTGGTAGTAATACTCCACCACCTGCACCGCCCCGTCGATCAAGCGGGTAATGTCGTACATCACACTCATGGAGGTGTTTAGCTCTGCATTCACAATATGCAGGGTAATAAACGATGCTTCGCTATCGCTGAGCTGTACCCCGGTTTTTTCCCGGATCATCTCCAGGCACTGCCATCCAAGACGGTATTCCGTGGGATAGTAGCACGCCACGGCCCCCTGCAAAGGGTTTTCAAATTCAATTCCCTTTTGCTTGCGCTGAATGGCAAAGCTGATGTGATCCGCCAAGGTGATCAGCAAGGATTCGTTCAGCGGCGAGCGGATCTGACTTTTGATGTGGGAAATCAACTCTTCGGTGAGCTTTAAATGGTCCAAGGGGATCTGTTGGCAAAGTTCCCGCAGCTTCCGCTGCTCCCCTTGGTCTTCCATATGATAAGTCTTTTCAATGGAGGACGGATCCACAAACTGGCCGGTTTTCCGTTGGAAACCAATTCCCTTTCCGGTAACGATGCTTTCCCGTCCGGCCCGGTCCACCACGCAGAGAACGTTGTTGTTGATGACCTTTTTAATTCGCACCGTTCTCCACCTCACAAAAAAATAAGCCAACCCCTTTCTCACACCATTTTCCTCTTTACGGAAAAGCAAGAACAGAGTTGGTCACGCCCGATTGGTA
>DXWR01000093.1 GCA_019416775.1 Oscillospiraceae bacterium
GATCTGCCTGATCCCCGATTTTTGCAGCCCGGTGGTGGTGATCATTGTGGCGGCACGGGAATTTATGGTGTCCTCCCTGCGGCTGGTGGCAGCGGCCCAGGGCATTGTGCTGGCAGCCGGTTGGTCCGGCAAAGCCAAAACCGCCAGTCAGATGGTGTCCATTGTGGTGGTGCTTTTGATGTGTTCCATCACCCAGATCACGGGATTGGAGCTGCCCACGGTGCTGGTGAGCCAGATTTTGATGTGGATCACCGCGGCCCTGGCGGTGTACAGCGGGGTGGAATACCTGGTGAAAAACTGGAAATTGGTGAATCCCAAGCAATGAACGAAAGTTCAGCTGCGCTGACCTTTCTGAGTCCCACCTTGGCGGCCGTAAAGCATGGCCGCCATTTTGCTGCGCAAAAACCGGTGGAACTCGCTCCTGGGAAGGCTTTACACCCACCTCGATTCGTGGTAGTATACCAGAGAAGGGAAATTTTGTTACAGTTACCATGAGGTGATACCTATGAAATTTGCGTCTCTGCCCATTTCTCAGCTGATCCAAACCCCATTTGCCTGCGATTGCGGCCGCACCCACTTGGCGGACATCCGTCAGGTGTGCATCGGCAAAGGGGTGACCAGCCGGATTGAAACATTTTTAGCCGCCCAGCCCACCAAGGGCCGGATGCTGGAAAAAGCATTGGATGAACTGCTGATTGTCTGCGATCCCAACACCCGAAAGGTGTTCGGGGACACCTTGACTCAGCGGCTGCGGGAGGAAGGCTGGAAGGTGCGGATGCACTGCTTTGCCCAGTCCCAGCCCCACGCCACCATGGCCCTGGCCCAGGAACTTTGGGAGGACATTACCCCCGACACCGGCCTGCTGCTGGCGGTGGGAAGCGGCACTATGAATGACCTGTCCCGGTACGCCTCCTACCAAAAGGGGCTGCCCTACTACATCATCGCCACCGCCCCCAGCATGGACGGCTTTGCTTCCACCGTCAGCCCCCTGGTGGTGGACGATCTGAAGCAGACCTTTGAAGCCCACTGCGCCGACTGCATTATCGGGGACACCGATCTGCTGGCCACCTGCCCCGACCGGATGCTGGCCGCCGGATTGGGGGATGTGCTGGGCAAGGTGTGGAGCATCCACGACTGGGAGATGAGCCACCAGCTGCTGGGAGAATACTACTGCCCGGAAATCGCCGCTCTGATGAACCAGGCGGTGGCAGGGTGCAAGCAGGCGGTGCCGGGGCTGCAAAAGCGGGACAGCCAGGCGCTGGAACAGCTGATGGAAGCCCTGGTGCTGGCGGGGATCGCCATGGCCTTTGCGGGAAACTCCCGCCCCGCGTCCTCGGGAGAGCACCACATCGCCCACTGTTTGGAGATGCAGTCCATCTTTGCCGGAGAGTACGGAGAACTTCACGGCATCAACGTGGGGCTGGGCACCTTGGTGATGGGTTCCCTCTACCGGAATTTCTTGGCCTGCACCCCGGACAAGGACAAAGCAATCGCCCACGCCAAAGCTTTTGATTGGGAGGACTACCAGGCCCGGATGGAGGCGCTGTACCAAAAAGGCGCCCCGGCGGTGCTGGAGCTGGAACGGAAGGAACAGCGCCATAACCCAGACGCCACCATCCGGCGGATCCAGTCCTACTTCGCCCACCGGGAAGAGGTCAACCGGGGCATTGCCCAGGCGGTGGAGCAGCTTTCCGGCTGCGGGGAGCTGATGAAGAGCCTGGACGGCTATGTGGACTTCGGGCCCTATCCCCACAGCAAAGAATTGTGGAAAGCCATCCTCCGGGACGCCAAGGAGATCCGCAGCCGGTATACCGGATTGCAGCTGATGGACGATCTGGGACTGCTGGAAGAGTTGGTGGAAAAAACCGTGGAAGAGTTTTGGAGAGGATAACTTAAAAGTTTTTGGTCAGAAACAGACCGAAGGTTTGTTTCGCTTTTCAACAAAAAGCTGGTCAGGGTGCAGGGGGCGACGAAACGTCCAAGGACGTTCCTCAGTCCCATCTTGACGGCCCAACAGGCCGGCCGTCATTTTGCTTCGCAAAAACCGATGGAACTGAACCCCTGCATAAACAAGAAGGACACAGCGAAAAAACTGTGTCCTTTTTCTTCTTATTGTGTTGTTTTTCAGAACCGGAAATCCCGTTCTCCCATCTTGATGTGCTTGATGTGATCCAAGGCAATTTCCCGGACCTTCTCCTTGGGGATATTGGCCATCTCCCGGTGGATCAGCTCTTCCCCGATGGCCTTGGTGTCCGGGGAAGCGTAGTCCTCCAGATATTCCTGCAAGGTCATCAAGGCGTTGGGGTGGCAGCAGTTTTGAATCTGCCCCGCCTTGCACAGGCTCATAAACCGGTCGCCGGTGCGGCCTTCCCGGTAACAGGCGGTGCAGAAGGAGGGGATGTACCCCAGCCGCATCAGCCAGTTTACCACCTGGTCCAGGGTGCGGTTGTCGGAAACTTCAAATTGAGAGGAATCTTCCTCCTCCGGTTCCGGTTCGAAGTAGCCTCCCACGCTGGTGCGGCTGCCTCCGGAGATCTGGCTGATACCCAGCTTTAAGACCCGTTCCCGGCACTTCTGGTTTTCCCGGGTGGAGACGATCATGCCGGTGTAGGGCACCGCAATGCGGATGCAGGCCACGATCTTGGCAAAGGTATCGTCGTCGATGCCGTTGTCGAAGGTACTGGGGTCAATGTCGTCCGCCCGGCGGATCCGGGGCACGCTGATGGTGTGGGGGCCTACCCCGTGAACCGCTTCCAGGTGCTCGGCGTGCATCAACAGTCCCGCAAACTCATACCGGTACAGCTCCAGGCCGAACAGCACCCCCAAGCCCACGTCGTCAATGCCCCCTTCCATGGCGCGGTCCATGGCTTCGGTGTGGTA
>DXWR01000094.1 GCA_019416775.1 Oscillospiraceae bacterium
GCTCTTCCGGCTTTTCATTTTTGGGCAAACTTGATCCTTCCGGGCTAAAAAGAGAAAAAGAAAAAACAAAGCGAAAAAATTGGTAAATTCCCGGTTGTCATGGTATACTAAGGGTATCTCAATGCCACGCAAAAAGGAGAAGGCTTATGAACTGCGTGATCTTAGACGGCTTCGCCGCCACCGGAAACGATCTGGATTTCCAGCCCATCCGGGATCTCTGCCAGCGGGTGACGGTGTACCAACGCACCCCGCCGGAAGAAACCATCCGCCGCATCGGCAATGCCCAGGCGGTACTCACCAACAAATGCGTCATTGACCGGGATGTGATGGAAAACTGCCCCCAGCTGGAATATATCGGGGTCACCGCCACCGGCTGCAATGTGGTGGATCTGCAGGCCGCCCAGGAAAAGGGCATTACCGTGACCAACGTTCCCGGCTACTCCACCCAGGCGGTGGCCCAACAGGTGTTCGCCTATCTATTGGACTATACCAACCGGGTGGCAGATCTGAACCGCCAGGTCCAGCAAGGAGGCTGGAGCCGCTGTCAGGATTTCTGCTTCTATCCCGACGGGCTGCGGCTGTTAAGCGGCATAAAGCTGGGGATCTTCGGCTTCGGAGCCATCGGCCAGCAGGTGGCTTCCATTGCTTTGGGATTTGGGATGAAGGTGTTGGTCTGCACCCGCACCGTCACCAAAAAGATGGGAAAGAAGTTCCCTGCCGTGAAGTTTGTGCCTTGGGAAAAACTGCTGGCCAAAAGCGATGTGATCACCATCCACACTCCCCTGACGCCCCAAACCAAACATCTCTTTGACCAAACTGCCTTTGCCCAGATGAAGCCCAAAAGCGTTCTCATCAACACCGCCCGGGGAGACATTGTCAACGACCTCCATCTGGCCCAGGCAGTGCGCAGCGGCCACCTGACCGGAGCCTATCTGGATGTCACCCCGCAAGAACCGCTGCCCCAAGCCAGTCCCCTTTTGGGCGTGCCGGGGATTGTCATCACCCCTCACTGCGCCTGGGCGGCCCGGGAATGCCGGAAAAAATTGATCCAGATCTGCGCTCAAAATTTAAAGGCCTATCAAAAGGGCAAACCCATCCACGTGATAAAGCCATAATAATACGGCGTTCTATGTCTCGATTGAGAAAGAACGCCGTATCTTTTTCCTTATGGTATTATTTTAGAAATTTCCACCCCATACAAAATATGCCGCACCGGCCCGTTGAAATACCGGGCGTCAAATTCCTTTACCGGCTCCATTCCCATGGCTTTGGCCACCCGGATGGAGGGGAAATTGTCGGTTTTGATGATGGAGTAAACCTTTTCCGTCTTCAGCCTGGCAAAGGCGTAATCCCGGCAGGCCAAAGCCGCTTCCCGGGCATACCCTTGATGCCAAAACCGCTTTTTCAACAGATAGCCTACCTCCGGCACCGAAACTCCTTGACAGTCCTGGATAGTAATCCCCGCCTGCCCCACCATTTGGCCGGTTCGGCGGTCCACTGCCGCCCAAAGACCAAAGCCGTGCCGGGCATAGCGCTGTTGCTGACGCTTCAGCCACTCCTCCACCTCCTGTTGGGTGAAGGTGTGCTCATAGGCGTACATCACTGCCGGATCCAGCAGCATTTCCGCCAAATCGGGAAGATCCTGCTGGGTCATTTCCCGCAGCAGCAGCCGGGGCGTTTCCAGAATGATCCCGGTATTACAGCTTGGTAAATCCATTCCAGTTGACCAAAGCATCCAGCTTGATGCCCTGTTTGCACTTGGGGCAGTCCCGGCCGGAATAGGTGATGTAGTGGGGGATATCGTTGGAATGGAACAGGGCGTTCACCGGCAGGCCATTGACCTGATCGGTGGCACTGAAGATGGCGCTGATTCCTGCTACCCGGCCGCCGTAATACTGGATGCACTCCATGGCCCGCTTGATGGTTTTGCCGGTGGTAACGCTGGCCAGAAGCAGCAGCACATCCTTGTCACGAATCATATCCTGAACATTGTCCCGGAAAATCAACTGATTATTGGTGTTGTATTCCGGACTGATCACGTAGATGTTCTTGCCCTGGTTCACCGAGCGGATGTCCTCTTTGGCCAGCTTCCGGGCCAAAAACGCGCCGATGACCTCGCATCCTTCCATGGTGACCACCGCATCCACCGGGGTGGTGTCGATGTAGGGCTTAGCCATAGTGATGGCGGCTTCTTTGGCCATTTTGTGGTCGTGTTTCATCCGGGACATATCCATGTAATAATTGATGTGGGAATGGTTGGTGGCAAAGTGGCCGTGATAGGCTCGGATCACCAGATTGCCGTTGACGCTGGAACGCAGTTCAATAGGCTGATCCACAAAAAACACCTC
>DXWR01000095.1 GCA_019416775.1 Oscillospiraceae bacterium
GTGAAGGAGAGGGCGAACACCCCGGTTTCCTCCCGGTATTCTAAGGTCAAGCCCCCTGCCAAAGTCAGGGCAAAGTCCGGTTGGGTGCGGGTGAGTTTCAGCACGCAGACTTTGGGCAGCGTCCCGGCCCCTTCCAGTTGGGTTGGAGCAGAGAGCAGATTTTCCAGCTCCCGCACCGGCTGCTGAAGCAGCGTTCCTTCCTCCCCGGCCCATACCTCCCGGGGCAGGGTCAGGCAGTGCTGCCAGCCCAAAGCGGTGGTGGGGTTTTGATAGTCCGCGTCGGGAATGCCCATCCAGCCGTAGAGGATGCGCCGTCCGTCGGCGGTTTCATAGGTCTGGGGGGCGTAGAAGTCAAAGCCGTAGTCCCATTCGGTAAACCGGCCTAAGCTCCCCTCCTCCAGCCTTCCCGCCACCGGGAAATAGCCGGACTGGTACACATTCTGATACCGGTACTCCTCATGGGGCAGCCCCTGAGGAGAGACGCTCAGGTATCCCTGTTCCCCAATCCGGAAAAAGTCAGGGCATTCCCACATATACCCAAAATCGGGGATGGTGCACCGGGAAGCAAAAGTCCAGCGCAGCAGGTCCTGGGAGTGATATACCAGCACACAGCCCTGATCGGACCGGGTCCGGGCGCCCAGCACCATCTTCCAGATCCCGTCCTCCCGCCAAACCTTGGGATCCCGCACATGGCAGGAACAGTCGGCGGGGTAGTCCGGATTTCGCAGCAGCACCTGCTTTTCGCTCATGGTGCTGCCGTCGGCAGTAGTGACGGTGATGACGTTGGCCTGCCGCCCGGAGAGGATGTAGTCGTGCTTTCCCGGCTCCTTCACATTGCCGGTGTAAAACAACCGGATCTGGCCGGGCAGCGTCACTGCGCTGCCGGAGTACACCCCGCTGCGGTCCTCCTTAAGATCGGGGCAAAGCACCGTCTCTTCCTCCGACCAATGAAAGAAGTCGGAACTTTCCCGGTGAGCCCAGCATTTTTTTCCGCCCCCAGCCGGGTCCTCCGAGCTGGACTGGTAGTACAGCTGATGGACGCCATCAAAGTCACACAAACCATTGGGATCGTTGAGCCAGCCGGTTTTCGGCTCCACATGAAGGGTTTGCCGCCAAGGATGATTCATGCTTATTCACTCCTGTCTCCCAGCTCCAGCAGCAGATCCATAGCTTGAACCTCGCCCTGAGCTTTGGGGGTAATGGCGGAATATTCGTCGGAATTGGTGACAATCACCGGAGTCACCGTTTGATAGCCTTTGGAACGGAGGAACGCCGGGTCAAAGGTAATCAAGGTTTGGCCGGGGGAAACTTGATCTCCTTCCTCCACAAAGGCGGAGTAGCCTTCTCCGTTTAGCTCTACGGTGTTGATACCGATGTGGACCAGCAGCTCTGCCCCGTTTTCCAGGGTGAGGCCGATGGCGTGGTGGGTGTCAAAGAGGGTACTCACCGTTCCTTTACAGGGCGCCACCACCTTGCCTTCCTTGGGCTCGATAGCAATGCCGTCTCCCAACACGCCTTCCGCAAAGGTGGCATCGGGTACATCTTTCAGCGCCACTACCGTACCGCTTAAAGGAGAAAGGATGGCGTTGAAGTCGGCCAAAGCGCCTACCGGAATCGGAGCCGTTTCCCCAGCCGAAGTTCCGGGGCCTTCTGCCGCCGGTTTCTTTTCCCGGTACAGCACCAGGGTCATCAGGAAAGCCACGGCAAAGGCCACAGCCATCACCAGCAGATACTGCCACAAATTGGCGGTGGTAATCAGCACGCCGAACACCCCGGTGATACCGTAAGCAGAGGCGCCGACATGAAGCAGTCCGGCCACCAAGCCCCCTGCCGCACCGCCGATGATTCCGGCGATAAAGGGTTTCACAAACCGCAGGTTCACGCCGAAGATGGCGGGCTCGGTAATGCCCAAGAAAGCGGAGAGAGAAGCAGGGAAAGCCACCGACTTGTTCTTCCGGTTCTTGGTTTTAATGGCGAAGGCCAGCGCCGCAGCGCCCTGAGCCACGTTTGCTGCCGTGGCAATGGGCATCCAGGTGTTTACATTGGTAGCCGAGAGCAGCCCCGCCTCCAAGGCGTTATACATATGATGGATACCGGCCACCACTGTGGGGGCATAAAGCCCGCCGCAAAGGGCGCCGCCGATGCCGAAGGGTAGTGCAATCAACCACTGCATAGCGGTGAGCACGCCGCTTTCCAGCCAGCTGAACACCGGGCCGATGATCGTGAGGGTGAGATAGCCTGTGACAATGACGGTGACCAGAGGGGTGACGAACAGGTCGATCATTTCCGGCACGATCTTGTGGAGCCGCTTTTCCAAGAAGCTCATAAACCACACCGCAATGACCACCGGAATCACGTGTCCCTGATAACCCACCAGGTTGATGTCGTACAGCCCAAACCAAGCCTCCGCTGTGGGTATGGTCTCCGCGGTGGCCACGCTCCAAGCGTTGAGCAGGTCCGGATGGATCATAATCATACCGATGACTGCCCCTAAGAACATATTGCCGCCAAAGGCTTTGGCCGCGCTGATGGCGATCAAAATGGGCAGGAAGGTGAAGGCCGCATTGCTAAATAGATGGAAAATGGTGTAGATGTCGTTTTCCGCCAAACCGGGGATCAGGTTGGAGAAGCCTTCCAACAATCCCATGAGCAAACCGCTGGCCACAATGGCGGGGATGATGGGGACGAAGATATCGCCCAAGGTTTTGATGGCCCGCTTGTACCAGGGAGCTTTGGATGCGGCGGCTTTCTTCACGTCCTCTTTGGAGCCGCCCTCGATCCCGGCGATGGAAACCAGTTCGTCGTACACCTTGTTCACCGCACCGGTGCCGATGATGATCTGAAGCTGGCCGGATGCCTCAAAAACGCCTTTGACGCCGTCCACATCCTCCACCTTTTCTTTTTGCACTTTGCTGTTGTCCGCAATCACCAGCCGCAGTCGGGTGGCACAGTGGGCTGCACTGATGATGTTTTCCGCCCCGCCGATCAGCGGCAGGATGGCTTTTGCCGTTGCCTTATAATCCATGGGGTACATCCTTTCTTGCTTTTTCTCTCCGGAGCCGTGAAATCAGTTTCACGTTGTACCTTTATTATAGAGAATAGGCAGAAAGAATTCCATTGACGAACTATCTTAACTTTACACCGCTTCTTGCAGGGTTTCACATAGTTTCAGAAGGTTGCCGGTTGGTGGACTCCCGTGTCAGAATCTCGTAGTCCAACCGCAGGATCTTAGAAGGAACTTCCCGGTTAGCAATCTGGGTCAGCAGCAGCCGGGCAGCGTCCATCCCGGCGGTTTTGTAATGAAGCCGTGCGGTGGTCAGGGCGAAGGCCGCCACCTGTCCGATCTTAGTATCCCCTACCCCGCAGATCATCATTTGATCGGGAATGGAGATTCCCAATTCTCGACAGCGCTGCATCGCCCCAATGGCGATGTTGTCGGTGGCGCAGAATAAGCAGTCCGGCCGTCGGGCTCCTTCCAGCAGCTTTTGAGATTGTATGTACCCATCGTCAATGGTAAACTGAGCGGTGCACATCAGCCGGGGATCGGGGCGGAGATGAAACTCACTGAGGGCCTTCAAAAACCCCTGGTACCGCTCCTTCCCCGCCGCCTCGTCCTGGGTAGTGACTCCCAGATATCCCGGCCGCCGGGCCCCCTGGGACAGCATCAGCTTAGTCAGTGCGTAGGCCGCCCCCAAATCGTCGTGGCAGACGCAGCTGTACCCGGGATACTGCTGCCCCACAATCACCAAAGGCAGATGCAGGGAATCAAAGGCCAATCGGTGTGCCTGAGTAAAAATGGTGGCCAGCAGGATAATCCCGTCCACCTGCCGCTGCTTGAATAGGGTCAGGTATTCCACCTCTTTGGCGGGATCATTGGCGGTAACCCCAAGCAGCAGCTGATACCCTTCCTGAGTGGTGATTTGGCTGATCCCTTCGGTGACCCTTGCGCAGCTTTCGCTGGATAGCTTGGGCAAAATCACCCCAATGAGGCCGGTGCGGTGGGTACGGATGGACCGGGCGCTTTCACTGGGATGGTAGCCGGTTTCCTCCACTGCTTGTTGGATGGCTTGGCGTTTTTCGGCGCTGAGATAGCCGCCGTTGAAGTACCGGCTTACCGCCGCCTTGGAAACTCCCGCATAAGCGGCAAATTCGGTGATGTTCATGGACACCCCTCCTGAAATCGGTATCATAACCTCATTGTATCGCAAACAACCCGTTCGGTTTCCATCGGTTTTTTCCGTCGGGAGAAATGCCATCCCTGCTCTTTGGATGGCAAAGCGGAAACCATAATTGCCTTTGGGAATCATTGTAACACAGGCTGAGAAGAAACAC
>DXWR01000096.1 GCA_019416775.1 Oscillospiraceae bacterium
GGTTCGAACCCGTGCTTCAAGATTGAGAATCTTGCGTGTTAACCACTTCACTAACGAGGCAAATTATCAACGAAAGTCATTTTACCACATCTACCCTGAGTTTGTCAACTGTTTTGTCAAAAAACCAGCAGGTTAAAACTCACCTTTCCCAAAGCAAAAGCGCCCTGCCCTTGCTTTGATCCGCTGCCTGCCGCCGGCCGTGCGGACAGATTAGCGAAAAGCAAAGGCAAAGCGCGATCATTCAAACCAGAAAAAGGGACTCTGCTCATCCTCCTTCCAAACGAACCCTTTTATTTTTCCAGATGCCCTTTGAGCAAGGACTGCGGATACGCCGTGCAGCTTTCCTCAACGGAGGAAGGAGTTCCTTCTTATTTCCTTGAGAAAATTGATTGATCGTTTCCTGCCACACCCCATCCGGCGGCAGCATCCAAAGAGGAACCAAACCGGGAAAAAGCCACCCAATCACACAAAGCATCGCCATACCAAAACCTTCCTTTCCGGATCTACGTTCCATGGATTCCGGCAAAAGCCTGCGCCGCCTGCCCGCCTTGGGACAGCGGGGCGAACTCCACCCGGATCAAAATGCTGACCTTGCTTTCCGCTGAGCTCACGGCGGGATTGCAGGTCAAAGTGTCAAACAGGCAGTCCAGGTCGCAGCCCTGGGAATCGGGCAACACCGGAAGTCGGTAGTAGTACCATCCATCCTGATACTCCCAAGCAGACTGATTGTAACCGGCAGTCGTTTGATATTCCATCCAATAGGTGGGCTGCCGCACCAGTTCTCCCTGTTCCCAGATCAAATAACTGGGATTGCAAAGCTGCAGACGTACCCAGCAGTCAGCGGTGCCTATGTAGCGCAGTTGGGGACGATTTAAAATCCACACCTGTTCCGACAGGGCATGTCCTCCTTCCACCCCATAAAGAGGATGCCCAGTATATCGTTGTTCTTCCCCCAACAGCGACTGGCCCGCCGCCGCCAAAATCAGCAGTCCTAACAGCAGGAAAACGGCAGTCAGCCTCCGCCTCATCCTTGGCCGGTTGTATCTCAAGCCTGTCCCTCCTTTGAGTGTTGCCCACGGCCTGCCTGTGCTCTATATATATGCGCCGGCAGAAGGGTTTAGAACAGCAAAATTTATGGGGCACGTCACCTGCGTCATGCTGAAAATTCCGACTGGGCAGCTGTCCTGAAATTTTTAAAAAGCGTCTGTCTCCTTTTCAGAGTAAAATGGATTGTAATAAGTGAAGGGCCTTTTCTGCGCCGGATTCATCCGGCCGCGCAATTCAAAAATCCAAAAATTTTATTCCTATAAAAATTTAGGAGGGGACCACTATGACCAGAGACGAAATCCGACGGGCTTTTCGTCAGGCCCAACAGGAAGAATTTGCCGCTGTGCCTCAGCAGCCCAGCATAGACGCTTCTCCGAAATTCCAGCGGAAGATGGAGCGGTTGCTGCACAGGGCTCCCCGCCGCCAAATTTCCAAAAAGCAGCGGATCGTTGGAATCTTGCTGGCGGCAGTGCTGCTGGTGTTGGGGGGCTGCACCGTATATCAAATTGCCTTCACCAACGGCGCTTACATTAAATATACCGGCGCCTACACCGATTACGATACCAACCAACTGGAATACCATTATCTGGTAGCGGGATACCGAGGGGAGCAAGACTATGCGCCCCATTATCAACTTCCAGATCCCCAGGGCTTTACCCATCTCTATAACGGAAGTTATGAACCCAGAGTCCAAACAATCCACTACGATCAATGGTACAACGCCGATACCGGCGAGGTGCTGAATCTCACCCAGGAATTGATGTACCCCGCTCTGCGCCTGGAAGTCCCCATCCAGCTGGAGTCCACCGACCTAGACGGGGTCACGGTGTACTACGGCTGCGGAGAAGAAAAAGCCTATGCCTTTTGGCTGTATGAAAATTCAGCAATGAAGCTGGAATACTGGGGCAGCGTCTCGGAAGAACAGCTTTTAGGTTGGATTGAGCAGATGGACTACACCTCTCACACCGTAGAAATGGATTTTAATCGAGACTTTGATTTCTGCTGCTACATGAATTACGACTACAACTGGGATGCCTATCCTCCCATTCCCCTGGAGCTGAAATATTGGTACCGGCTGTGGGGTGAGGTATACGATAGCATCGACCAATCTGCCACAGGACGGGCCACCAGCCAAGACGAAGAGGCCAACTACAACTTTGAAACCGTCCCGGAAGGTTTTACCTTGACCGCAGAAAAAGCAGAAATATCCTCTGACGATGCTGACAGCGGCGGATTCTGCCTTGGCTGGTCCAACGACTACACCAACCGCGCCGGGGACCGCATCCGGCTGCAACAAGTGGTTCTTTCCTACCTGCCCAACGGTAGCGGGCACTATACTTTCGCCATCCCCAGCACCCATCCCATGGAGGAAATCAAGGTTTTGGACATGGACGGGCTGTACGGCAAGGAAGAGGGTTACAGCCGCCTGGTTTGGCGTTATGGCGGGAGGATGATGGAGATTCTCTATTACGGCGACATCTCCCAACAAGAAATGATCGCCCTAGCCGAAACCGTGGACTATTCCCAGGACTAAGACGCAATACCGGAAGATTCAAAGGAGTGCCCCTTATGCTATCTATTTTACTTTCCCTCAAAGGCCGTCCCGACCGGCAGCAGCGGTTGGCCCAGCTCTATGAAACCTACGGCA
>DXWR01000097.1 GCA_019416775.1 Oscillospiraceae bacterium
GCATGGTGTTGAACAGCACCGTTTTCCCGGGAATCAGGGAATAATCCTGCATCACAAAACCGATCTTTTGATTGCGGAAGGCGGAAGCCGTGGCGTCGCTGAACTGCTTGACTTCTTTGCCGTCCAACAGGTAGCTGCCGCCATCGAAGGTGTCCAGCAGGCCCAGGATATGCAGCAAGGTGGACTTCCCTGCTCCGGACTCCCCTTCAATGGAGACAAATTCCCCGTCTTCAATGGTGAGGGAGATGTCCTTCAAGGCGTGAAATTTTTCCCGTCCAATGGGGTAATACTTATGGATCTGTTTTAACTGTAGCATAACGCACCTTCCTTTCTATTCTTTGGAGGACAGCCAAAAATCAGAGGGAGATTTTTTACGCAGCACACCCAGCGCCGCCGCCAGCGTAACGACGAACATGAAAAGGGCAATGCCAACAATCAGCCAGCTGGAAGCAGCATCAAAATAAGGGGGAGAAACCGGATCCGGCTGAATCCAATCCGTGGCCACCCAGGCATAGTAGCTGTTGACGTAGATCAGATTGATGCCGGCAGCGAGGAGAATCAAAATCCCGGTGTGTCCCGCCACGCTCCAAACAATCCGCCGTTTGCTGTAACCCAGCAGATAGTACACCGCATCGGTGCGGGTGCGCCGGAACACAGAGAGGATAGCGATGCTGAAGAAAGCCACAAAGGCAATGGCAACGTAAAAGAGGGGGATCACAAGGGTGCTCTTAAAGCTGCTGTCCAAATGGTCTGCGCTGGTTTGCCGGATCTGGGAAAGGGTCAACCAGCCGCCGGTTTGGCTCAACAGGTCTTGGACTGCCTGAATCTGTTCCGGTGTGGCGTCGGCTGTAAAGTCCACCCAAAAGTGTTTCAGTGTGGAACCGTATTGAAAGCGCATACTCCGCTGCATCAGCATTTCAAAGGTGTCGCATGGTCCCAGCAGCAACGCCGGAACATTCTGGTATAAATCGGAGACAGTCAGGCTGGTTCCTTCCGCGCCCAAAGTAGGAAGGAACGCCGGCCCATAGATGACGCCACAAACCCGAATGCGGAATACGTTTTTGATGGAATCGGTGCCTTGGTTTTCATACACCACCAAATCCATGGTGCTGCCCACAGGGACGTCATAAAAGTCTTCTCCGCAAAGCACCGCATTGAAGGTGCCGTCCGGATTTTCCGCCTGGTCAAACCACTCTCCTCGATTCAAATCCGGAAACAGTGCTTGGAAATCCTGGGAACAAAGAAACGCAGTCCAGGAATCCAAAGAACCAAAACCAGAATCCGAAGAACCAAAACCACTTACTTCCAAGGAATAATTTGCCAGCACTGACCGCACTCCCGGCATTTGTTCCAAGGTTTGGATCAGCTCATAGCGGGCTTGATTTCCCGCCGTAATTTCTTTCACGTCTTCCGCCGATCCGGGCGGGACTGGATCTGAAAAATCCATGTAGTAAAGGGCTTGATCGCTTTCCAATGCCAGGGTTGCTTTTTCGTTGGACAGGGCAATGTAGCGATAGATCCCCCAAGCATTGGAAAGGGTCAGGATGGATACCGTCACCACAAACAGCAGCAACAGATCCAGCAGGATGAAACCTTTCCGGTTCTCCCACCACAATAAAATCCGTTTCATTTCAGTTTCCCTCCTATTCTTTGGAGGTCCGCCAAAAGCCGGAGGGTGACTTTTTCCGCAGCACTCCCAACACCGCCGCCAGCGTAACGACGAACATGAAAAGGGCAATGCCAACAATCAGCCAGCTGGAAGCAGCATCAAAATAAGGGGGAGAAACCGGGTCCGGCTGAATCCAATCCATAGCCACCCAGGCGTAATAGCTGTTGACGTAGATTAAATTGATGCCGGCAGCGAGGAGAATCAAAATCCCGGTGTGCCCCGCCACGCTCCAGACAATCCGCCGTTTGCTGTAACCCAGCAGATAGTACACCGCATAGGTGCGAGTGCGCCGGAACACATAGAGGATGGTGATGCTGAAGAACGCCACAAAGGCAATGGCCACATAAAAAATGGGGATCACAAGAGCTCCCTTGAAGCTGCTGTCCAGGTATTTCGCACTGCCCTGCTGCACCTCAGACCAAGTCAGACAGCCGCCGGTTTGGCTCAGACGGTCCTTCACGGCCTGCATCTGCTCCGGTGTGGCGTCGGCTGTAAAGTCCACGAAAAAGTTTTTCAGCACACTGCCGTACTGGAATTCCAGCCCCTTCTGCATCAAGCCGATGAGACCCTCGCATTCCCCCAGCACAATGGCCGGGACATCCTGATAAAAGCTGGCGGTAACCAAGGTGGTGCCCTGAGAGCCCAGGGTGGGGACAAAAGCCGGGGAATCGATCACCCCGCAGATCCGAATGGTAAAGATGTTTTCAATGTTTTCGGTCCCTTCCTGATAAAACATACTCATATCCAAGGTAGACCCAATGGGAATGTTGTAAAACATTTCCCCGCAGACTACGGCGTTGTAGGTGCCGTCCTCATTTTGAGGCCGGTCAAACCAGGATCCCCGGTTCAAAGATGGGAACAATTCCTCAAAGCCGGGAATGGCGATCATAGCAGTGAGACCGTCCAGATCATGGCTGGGGGAATTGAATTCCCCGATCCGCATTGGATAACTGCCCAGCACCGTCCGCACCCCGGGCATCTCGCGGACGTATTGAACCAGGTCATACCGGGACCGGTTTGCGGCAATGATCTGTTCCATCTGTTCCTCCGACGCAGGCGGGATGGTATCGGAAAAATCCATATAGTACAAAGCGCTATCGCTTTGTAAAGCGGCATTGACCTTTTCGTTGGCCAAATCCAGGTAGCGGTAAGCGCCCCAGGCGTTGGTGAGGGTAAAGATGGACACCGACACCACAAACAACAGCAACAGATCCAGCAGGATGGAGCCTTTCAGGTTCTGCCACCACAGTAAGATTCGTTTCATCCAAGCCACCTCCTATGCCGTTTCGGCTTTGCCGGCCACAATGGAGGACCGCCACACCGACACCAAAAAGGGAATACAGGCCACTCCACTGACCAAAAGCACCGCCGCCACAATGAGCAGGTAGTCCCAGAAGGTAAAGGCTTGGTCCGGGAACAGGCTGATGGAACTGAAAAAGGTGGGGTACAGCACCAGATGAAGCAGCACCGCCAACAGCGCCGCCGCCAAGGTCAGCAGTTCCACCTCCGCCAACGCAATGAGAGTCACCTTTTTCCGGGAAGCTCCCACCAGACGGTACACCAGATCCTCCCCTTTGGACAGGTCGAACAGGTACTTCAGCAAAAACAAGAAGCAGAACACCGCCAACAAAAGCAGCAGCAGTCCTTGGAAAAAGTTGGAGGAACGGTTTTGATTTTCCCCGGTCAGATAGGTGGGACCGTAGAAAGTGTATCCATCGGTGACCTGAGCGCCGTCAAACAGCTGTTCCAGCTGCTGCACGTAACCGGCGGAGTCCTGTTCACTCAGCACATGGGGCAGGATCACATCCAGCCGGTCCACCGAAAATCCGTGGGACACCATGGCGTCGTAGGGGATGCAGGAGGGGTTAAGGTAATTATGTACTCCAATCACCGAAAAAGGCACGCCATCCAACACCAAAACCGGATCTTCCAACTGGGTGAGCCGGCTGCGGCCCACAAAGGAATCCACGTCGGGGCTGCCCATCAGCAGAATCTCCCCGCCGGGAGAAAGGTCGGCAGAACCAAACCAGGGTTGATAAGAAAAGCGATTGTCCGGCCGGGCGCAGAGGGTGATGGACAAGGGCTGTCCTTCCGGCACCCGCTGACCATCCAGGGCTTGGGAAGCGGGATCCAGTTGAGCGGTATGGTAGAGGGTTACCGTATTGTTTTCCGCCAGCTGGGCAATGCGCTCATCCTCCGGGGAAATGGAGGTGGGCAGCTGCACCTGGTAGGTGGCCATGACCTCCGGCTCACTGGCGATCAGCTGGCTGGCTTTGACGCTGTCCCCGTAGTAGTACAGGAAAAACAGCACGCTGGCCAGCACCCCCAGCAGAAACAGCGCCACCACCAGGGTATGACTTTTCAGGTGGGTTTGCAGACGGCTTTTTAAAAGGTAGAAAAATTTCACTTGTCACGCCTCCTTTGGGTAACATAGAGTTGGCAGGATCACACCGGAGGGAGAAAAATCTCATCCCAAGTGCCGGCTATATTTCCAAATTGAACGTCATAGCCGGAAAACCTTGCTTGCGCGGCATAGGGGGTAGTCCCCTGCACCGAAGGGATGGTCACCAGTCCGTTTTGAATAAGATCGCCGGTCTGCCGGCGCACCGCCCCATCCAAACCCGTCAACTCCACGGTAAGGGTGGCCATATAATCGGGGCTGCTTCCAACTGCGGCGGAGGCCCAGCAAAAGCGATTTTCACCCGACCTGGGATAATAATCGTACTGCAGCGCCAAATCTCTGGTTGTTTTCCAATCCTGGGAAAAATGGACGGTAAAATCGGTATCGGGATAGATCTTTGCAGCATCAAAAGAATCCCGCCCCTCCACCCGTTCTCGGGAAGCGCCACTGGTGGTTTGATACATATCAAACCGATAGATTACCAGATGATGATCGTAATCTATGGTGGTGTTTTCCGGATGCTCCGGGCCGTACTCCCGCAGCAGATCGTCCGGAGGCCAGGCTTCAACAGCATCCCCTTGCGCTTGGGCGGAGGGAGAAAAACACAGCAGCAATCCCAAAAGAAGCAGCGGCAAAAGCCGGCGGCAGAGGGATTTCCAAGAGATTTTCATCCAAGACACCTCCTTTCTCTTTCAAATATAAACGCCATTCGCTTTTCTATTAAAAATGATTCGCTAAAATTGATAAATGTCCTCAATAGTAGTAAAAATATTTCCCAATTCCATGCGATAACCAGCAAAAACCACCTGTTTGGCATAATGGGTAGTTCCTTCTACGGAAAACAAATGAATCCACGGTGAGGACCAATCAGCAGTCGTTTGGCTCTGCAAAAACCCATCCAGCCCTGCCAGTCGGATTTCAATTACGCCATTGTCAATTCCATAGCCGCCCATAGACACACTCATGGAAGCCAGGCAGTTCCGCCCAGGGGAGGAAGCGGGGAAATAGCGGTACTCCACTCCCCGGGAACCCAGATAGGTTTCGCTAACTGATAAGCTTTGGGTGAGGTCGGTGTTTGGGTAAAAGTTGGGCGGATCAAAGGAATCCCGCCCCGGCACCCGGGACCAGGAAGCACCGTCGGTGATCTCTGACCGGTCTGCCCGGTAAGTGACGATACTGTGTTCCCAATCCAGAATGGTGTTTTCCGGGTGTCGTGGATCATGCCACTGCAGCAGGCGCTCCGGAGGCCAATCTTGGTTGGAATCCCCCTGCGCTTGGGCGGAGGGGCAAAAACACAGCAGCAATCCCAAAAGAAGCAGCGGCAAAAGCCGGCGGCAGAGGGATTTCCAAATGGTTTTCATCCAAGGCACCTCCTTCTTTTTTGGATTTCACGCCGTTGATTTGCACAAATTTTTGGAGTGGATCAATTTGTTTTTGTTCTTTAATTTCATTATAACTGTCGTTTTTAAGTTGTCAATTGTTTTGGCATAAAGTGCATGAATTTGTCATAATCTGCACCGATGAGGCAGGAACGCCGGATTGGAAGACAAAAAAACCAGCAGGAAAAATTTCCTGCCGGAAAAGAAACCGATTTATTTTTCGCATTTTCCGCAGCGGGAACAGCCGTTGCAGATCAGCCTGCTGCCGCAATACTGACAATTTTCCCCGAAATAAGGCCGATACAAAAGGGAGTCCGGGATGGGGA
>DXWR01000098.1 GCA_019416775.1 Oscillospiraceae bacterium
CCCTTACGATCCGGCCCAGCTCCTCCTTATGAGCAATGTGGACGATCAAGGGATTGTCCATTGGACGGCCCTTGGCGGCAAAGATTTTGGCCACTGCCTGTTCATCCAAGGCGTTGGCGGCCAGGCCATACACCGTTTCAGTGGGCATCCCCACCAATTCCCCCCGGCGAAGCAGCTTCGCCGCTTGGACGATGTGCTCCGGTGTAGGTTCCCATACCTGGGTTTCATATTGCATCAGCGTTCTCCCCTTCATGGGTTAAAATAGTTTCTATGATTTGTCACTGCAAGCCTCAGCAAACAACATCCTTTTAAAGAGAACGTTGCGCGGCCAACAATTTTGCCTGAAAATCGGCAATCAGCGGGTCGATCAATTCATCCAATTCCCCATCCAAAATGGCGTCCAGCCGGTAGAGGGTCAGGCCGATCCGATGGTCGGTGCACCGGCCCTGGGGGAAATTGTAGGTGCGAATCCGCTCTGACCGGTCCCCGGTACCCACCTGGGCTTTCCGGTTGTCGGCAATTTCCCGGTTCTGTTTTTCCAGCTCCCGCTGGTACAGCCGGCTGCGCAGCACCTTCATAGCTTTGTCCTTATTTTTATACTGGCTGCGCTCGTCCTGACACTCCACCACCAAGCCGGTAGGCAGGTGGGTGATGCGGATGGCGCTTTCGGTTTTGTTGATGTGCTGACCCCCGGCCCCAGAGGAACGAAAGGTATCAATCTGCAAATCCTTGGGGTCGATCTCCACCTCCACCTCGTCGACCTGAGGCAGCACCGCTACGGTGACGGTGCTGGTGTGAATCCGGCCCCCGGTTTCGGTTTCCGGCACCCGCTGCACCCGGTGCACCCCGCTTTCAAACTTCAGCCGAGAGTAGATGTCCTCCCCCTCCAATGACAAAGCCGCTTCCTTTACGCCTCCTAATTCCGTGGCGTTTTGGCTGATCAATTCCGCCTTCCAGTTCCGTTTGGCGGCATACATGGTGTACATCCGCAACAGGCTGTGGGCAAACAGAGCGGCTTCCTCTCCTCCGGCTCCGGCCCGGATCTCCAAAATCACGTTTTTGCCGTCCAAGGGATCTTTGGGCAGCAGCAACAGCTGCAGCTTTTGAGAAAGGGCGTCGCACTGCTCCTCCCAAGCGGCCAATTCTTCCTTGGCCAACGCCGACAGCTCCGAATCCAAATCCGGTTCTTCCAGCAGCTGCCGCGTTTCCTGCAAGGAGAGCTGAGCGGCGCGGTAGGCTTGGTAGGTGTCCATCAGTGGAGAGAGGGATTTCCACTCCCGGTTCACCTGAGTATATCTTGCCCCATCCGCCAGCACAGCGGGGTCTGCCAGCAGCCGGGTCAGCTCCTGGTACCGCTTGACCACCATCTGCATTTGTTCAAACAAGTTGTTCGCTCCTCACTTCACCCGCACGCCGTTGACACAGCGGATGTTCTTTTCAATTTTATTCCGGGGAGACATGATCTCATGCCCGCAGCCGTTGCAGCGCAGCTTAAAGTCCATCCCCACCCGCAGCAGGGTGAACTCCTTGCTGCCACAGGGATGGGGTTTTTTCATGGTGACGACATCCCCAACTTTTAAGTCCATGGGAAAGGCTCCTTTCAGGGGAAAATAATGAATATTGAAGAATAAAGAATTCTGGTTGATTCTCCCGTTGGTCGAATCTTCCATTGAAATATGAAACGGACAAAGCCTTCCCCCTCTGGGGGAAGGTATCAGATGCAGCTGCATCTGACGGAGGAGGAGGCTGCACGGACGAAGCAACGATCAGACAAATTTTGGATTCCAGCTCCACCCTTCTCGGCCTTCGGCCATTGGCGGACGAATTCCACAGCCAGCATCCACCAGCCGGGCTACAAGATTGCAGCAAATTCACTCAGCTTTTGCGAAGCAAAATTGCGGTCATTCCTACCGACCGCAAAGAGCGGACTTGGACAGGTCGCCAAAGGCGTACCTGTCGGCCACGGATCTTTGGAAAGGACTCCGTATTGTTTGCGGGGTTAAGTTCCATCGGTTTTTGCGAAACAAAATGACGGTCGGCCTTTTGACCGTCAAGATGGGACTTAGAAACGTCCTAGGACGTTTCGTTGCCATCCTACACCACCGCAAACCTTTAAAAAGGTTTGATCCAAACTTCAAGTTATTCCCGCTTCAACTTCGCAAAGGCCGCCATAATTTTTTTGGTACCCACCTTATCAAAGGCAATCTCCAGCAGGGTATCTCCCCCCATGGCGGTGGCGTTGAGCACCGTGCCGCTGCCGAAAATCTTATGCCGCACTCGGTCGCCAATGCCGTAGCTCTCGCTGCTCTTTTCCCCTTTGGGGCTGACCCCTGCCAGCGCCGTAGTTCCTTGGCTGACACCAGCGGCAGTCCGCCGCCGCACCGGGGCAGGACGAGAGGTACCCGTTCCGAATTCGTTTCTGGGGTGCAGCTCCACCCGTTCCACGTCCTTCGCCGGCAGTTCTGCCAAAAACCGGCTGGGCAGGTTATGCTGGGTCATGCCAAACAGCATCCGCTGCCCGGCGCAGGTGATGCACAGCTTCCGCTTGGCTCGAGTAATGGCAACATAGGCCAACCGCCGTTCCTCCTCCAACTCTTCCTCGCTCATCAAGGCGCTGCTCCCAGGGAAGATGCTCTCCTCCATGCCGATGAGGTAGACGGCGGTAAATTCCAACCCCTTGGCGGCGTGTACCGTCATCAGGGTGATTTTATCCTCTTCCTGGTTCAATCGGTCCAGATCGGTGTACAAGCTGACCTCTTCCAAAAAGCCGGACAGGTCCCCTTCTTCCCCCTGTTCCTCTTGGTAGTTGACCAAGTTGGATTTCAATTCCTCAATATTTTCCAGCCGGACCTGGCCTTCCACTCCATCCCCTTCCAGGGCGGTGCGGTAGCCGGTGCGCTCCATTACCTGGTCCAGCAGTTCTTCCAAAGGAAGCCGGGCCGCCAGATCGGTGAGGTCCTCCATCAGCTGGGCAAACTTCAGCAGCGGTCCCGCCTTTTTGCTCAGCAGGGCATACTGGTCAGCGTTGCGGATCACCTCCATCATGGTGACGCCGGTTTGCCGGGCCAGCTGTTCCACCGTGGCAACGGTAGTGTTGCCGATGCCACGCTTAGGTTCATTGATAATCCGCCGCAGCCGCACTTCATCCGCTGGGTTGTCCATCACGTGGAAATAGGCCACAACATCCCGGATTTCCTTCCGGTCAAAGAATTTGGTGCCCCCCACGATCTGGTAGGCGATCCCCGCCTGCACCAGCCGTTTTTCGATCTGCCCCGACTGGGCGTTCATCCGATAAAGGATGGCCTGCTCTTTTAAGGGGATGCCCTGGGCGCAGTTCTGGTTAATCTGGTCCAGCACCACAGCGGTTTCTTCGTAATCGTCCCGGCAGCGGAAAAATTTCACCTTTTCCCCTTCCCCTTGGTCGCTCCACAGCCGCTTGCCTTTCCGGCCCAGGTTGTTCTGGATCAAACCGTTGGCGGCGTCCAGAATGTGCTGGGTGGAGCGGTAGTTCTGTTCCAGCCGCACCACCTTCGCTCCCTGAAAGGTCTTTTCAAAGGAGAGGATGTTTTCAATGGTAGCGCCCCGAAACTTATAGATACTCTGGTCGTCGTCCCCCACCACGCAGAGGTTGCCGTATTTTTGGCTCAGCAGCCGCACCAGCTCAAACTGCATCTGGTTGGTATCCTGGTATTCGTCCACCAGGATGTACTTAAACAGATTTTGATAATGATCCAGCACATCGGGAAAATTCTGAAACAGCTCCACCGTCAGCAGGATAATGTCGTCGAAGTCCACCGCATTGGCGGCTTTCAGCCGCTGTTGGTAGAGGGTATAAAGGTTGGCCAGGGTCTTTTGACGGAAATCGCTCCCCGCTTCCAGAGAAGCCTGATCCGGGTAAACCATGCTGTCCTTCCACCGGCTGATCACGTTGAGACAGGTTTTGGGCGGGAACATCTTATCGTTCACCCCCAAGGAGGCGATGCAATCCTTCATCACCCGGAGGCTGTCGTCAGTATCGTAGATGGTAAAGGAGGAGGTGTACCCCAAATTTTCAATTTCCCGGCGGAGAATCCGCACACAGACCCAGTGAAAGGTGCCAGCCCGAACCTGTCCGCCTACTTCCTCTCCCAGCTTTGCCGCCAGCCGGGCTTTCAGCTCATTGGCGGCTTTGTTGGTAAAAGTGATGGCCAGCACGTTCCAGGGCTGCACTGTGGGGGCTTTCAGCAGGCTCACCATCCGCAGCCGATCTAGATTGGGATTTAGAACGCACTGGGTCAAAAAGTCCTCTTCTTCCGCCGTCAAGGGCAGCATAGGTTCCGACGCCCAGGCATCTCCGTAGGTGAGCAGGTAGCCAATGCGATTGATCAGCACCGTGGTTTTGCCACTGCCGGCTCCCGCCAGAATCAGCAGCGGTCCTCCCACCTGAAACACCGCCTGGCGCTGCTCTGGATTGAGAAAATCATATTCTTTGGTGAAAATTTTTTGCTTTATCGTCAAATATTGTGACATACCTTACTCCTTTTCCTTCATCCCTCTTAGTATAACACACTCAGGCAGGGTTTTCAATTCAAGGTCCGCGTGAAACAACTACTTCCTGCATTCAAACAGAAAAAACGAGGCCGACTCAACATCAGCCTCGCTTTTCTATTCACTGCTCAAAGCAGATTATTTGCAGCTCCTCACTTACTTGGAGCGGCTCTTTTTCTTCAGCACAACCACGCCAGTGCCCAAGCCCAACAGGGCCAGCACTGCCAAGCTGCTCCACAGCATCAGGTTGCTGGAGTCATTGGTCTGAGGAGTGGAGGTGGAATCACCGCCGGAAGTGGTGTCGCCAGGAGTCGAAGTGCTTCCGCCAGGAGTGGAAGGAGTTTCTTCGCCAGGCAGTTTCGCCAGAATGGTGTCCTCTGCGCTGATTTCCTGGGTGCCTTCTGCGTCAGCATAGTACTTGCCGCAGAAAGAGCAATACCAGTATTCGATATTGCCTTCGGTCTCGGTGGTGGGCTCAACCCGATCCACGTGCACCAGATAGCCGGAGCAGTCGTGGGTCACATGAAAGGTCTTGCTGTAGCTCAAACCATTGCTGTAAGTACCGGTAATGGTAACGGAACCGTCGCTCACAAAGGTGACCACGCCGTTTTCATCCACGGTAGCAACTGCTTCGTTGTCACTGGACCAATCCACATTGCTGATCACACCGTTGATTACAAAGTAATCGTTCATATCCACGGTGTTGTCTTCGCCGGTGTAGTTCAGATCCAGATCAGTGGTATCCGCATTCACATCGCCTACATTGAACACGATTTCTTCCGTGTAAACGTCGCCAGCTTCATTTTCAGCGGTGACGGTGACGGTAGCAGTGCCATTGCCAACTACAGTAACAGCGCCGTTTTCGTCTACAGTAACCACATCCTGGTCGCTGGAGGTGTAGGTGTAAGTCAACTTATCGGTGGTGTTTCCGGGAACAGGAGTCACGGTGATAGTGGCTTCGTTGTTGCCGGCAGGATTCAAAGTGAGCTCGGTGTTGTCCACGCTCACCTGAATTCCAGTAGCAGGAACTACGATGGAGACATTGTAAGTAACAGTGAAGGTTACGCCATTGGAAGCGGCAATGGTAATGGTCGCGCTGCCACTGCCTACCAGGGTGATTTCACCGTTGGCGTTGACGCTCATCACGTCAGGGTTGCTGGAAGTGTAGGTGTAGGTCACGGGAGTGATATCAGCACCGGTGTTCGTCACTGCCAGAGCACCCAAAGTAGTGCCGGCAGTCCCTTCCACGTCCAAGGTCTGACCGTTGAGATCAAAGCTCAGATCGGAAACATAGATTTCAGCGGAATCGGTAAACTCTTTGCCGTCGGCAGTGGTTACAGTGACCGTGATGGTGGTGCGGCCGCCGTCTACAGCGGTTACTACGCCGTTGTTATCCACGGTAGCGGCAGCAGGATTGCTGGATTCCCAGACTACACTGGTTACAGTGTCAGTGGTGCCTTCCGGGCGATAGGTAGCGTCCAGATCAAAGATCTGATTGTCAGCATCGTTCATGGAAAGCTGTACCTGTTCCGCATTCAGGAGCACGCCGGTCATGGGAACAGTGCTGTCAACAATGGAAAGGCTGCCGTCGGTATAGCTCAGAGGAACGTATGCTTCCCCATCGCCATCGTATCTGCCCATCTTGGTTTCGCCCTGATTCCAGGTGAAGTTGGTGGTGGATTCCTCCAGAGTAATGACTTTGAAGGTATAGGTAGCCAGAACATCATTGTCCAGGATGCCGTTTACCAAATCTGGATTGTTGTTAATGCCTACCAGCATATTCCGGATGGTGCCGGTTTCTTCGTCCACATTGGGGGTCGTGGAAGAGAAGCCTTCGCCAGGAGTAGTGCTTACGTAATCCAGCTTAGAGGGATCGTAACTGAATTCGTACTGCAGGCTGTTGACGTCCACATTGCTGGTGCCGTACACAGTAACGGTGATTTCGTCGTCAATCGTGGCATTGGCAGGGCTTACAGACAGGACAACGCTGCCGGCGGGTTCGACATGGATACGAACCTCATAGGTAACGGTGAAGGTGATGCCGTTGGAAGCTTCGATGGTGATGGTGGTGGTACCGTCGCCCACAAAGGTCACCACGCCATTGTCATCCACCGCAGCGGCACTAGGATTGCTGGAAGTGTAAGTGTAAGTAACAGGAGTGATGTCAGCGCCGGTGTTGTCCACGTTCAGGGTAGCCAAAACGTCGCCAACTTCGCCTTCCGCCTGAATGGTCTGTCCATCCAGATCAAAGCTCAGATCGGAAACATAGATTTCAGCAGAATCGGTGAATTTGTTTCCACCGGTAGTGGTTACGGTCACGGTGATGGTGGTGCGGCCGCCGTCTACAGCGGTTACCACGCCGTTGTCATCCACGGTAGCTGCAGCAGTATTGCTGGATTCCCAAGTCACACTGTCCACGGTGTCGGTGGTGCCGTCCGGACGATAGGTGGCGTCCAGATCAAAGCTCTGCTTTTCAGCGTCGTTCATAGAAAGCTGTACCTGCTCCGCATTCAAAAGCACACCAGTCATGGGTACTTCAATGCTGACGGTGTAATCCTTGGTGAAGGACACACCATTGGAAGCCGTTACAGTAATGCTCACATTGCCGCTGCCCACAAAGGTCACCACACCGTTGTCCACCGTGGCGACATCAGGATTGCTGGTGGACCAGGTGTAGGTCAGAGGTGCGGAGGTAGCGCCGGCTTCGGTGGGAGCAGCCAGGGTAACGGTTTGACCGGCAACACCGGTGTAGGAACCGTCGCTGTCGTCAAAGCTCAGGTCAGAGACATAAACCGTGGCCGTATCGCTCATGCCGTTGGAAGCTTCCACGGTGATAGTAGTAGTGCCGGGACCCACTGCGGTAACCACGCCGTCCACTACAGTAGCCACACCATCGTCTTCAGATGTCCAGGTGTAGGTCAATTCCTGCGTATTGTCTTCAGGAGTTTCGGTAACAACTAGAGTTGCGGTCTGGTTGTCGGCCTGATCCATACTGAAGTCCAACACATCTTCACTCAGGGCAATCCCGGTAACATCTACATTAGAATCGTTAATATTCAAAGAAGTACCATCAGTGGCACTAAGAGTGACATATTCTTCAATACCGGTTTCATCATTGTACCAGCCCATCTTGGTTTCCGCAGTGTCAAAGTTGAAGGCACTGGTACCGCCATCCATTGAGATTACTTCGAAGGTGTAGGTGGTCAGAAGGGTATTATTCAGGTTGCTTTCGGTCAATTCCGGAGTATCCTTCACACCAACCAGCATATTCCGAACCACACCGTTTTCCTCGTCAACATTTGCTTGGGTGGAGGAAAAACCTTCGCCAGTAGCAGAACCTACAAACTTCAGTTTGCTGGTATCGTAGCTGAATTCATACTGCACACCGGCCACGGGAACATTGCTGGTACCCAAAACGGAAATAGTAACTTCATCGCCCATGCTGGCTTCAGTCTTGTCCACCTGGAGAGCCAGAGAACCGGTTGGAACAGTGGGTTCCGGCTGAGCAATGTTGATTGTCGCTACGGGGCCTTCGTGTTGGGTGTTGCCAACAATAGTAC
>DXWR01000099.1 GCA_019416775.1 Oscillospiraceae bacterium
GATATAATGTGGCTATCAATGATGGTCATACTGTATTTGTATTTGGTTATGTAGAGACAACCACCGGAAAATATTTAGCTGTCAAGGATGGTTGGCATACCGCAACAAGATATTATGTTTATGACATGGGAGGTGTCACGAATATGGGGACAACCGTACAAATTTTGTATTAAATCAAAACGAGGCAAAAACAAACAAAAAACATTCCAAAATCAAACGGATTCTCCTTCTTGTCATTGTTATCCTACTGGCGTTGCTGATTATTTTTGGGTGCGTGATCATGTGGGTTCCCGGCTTTTGGCATCCCATTGACTTTTTTCCTCAATATCAGGGGATTTTGGATTCTCCCATCACCGAGATGGTGCTGCGGGATGGGGGCTATTGGGTTACGGTAACGGATGAAGACATTATCGACCGGTGGGAAGAAGGCTTGCAGCAGCTGCAGCTGCAAAAGGTCGAGACGGACTTGAGCTATTTTATCCCTTTTCAAAACGGTAGTGACAGCGAAGTGGTGATACAGACCGAGGGAAAAACCTATTCCATTCGTTTCTTTGACTCGCAGCAAATCTCTATGGGCCCCTTCATCTTTACTCCTAACGATTCCAACTATTTCCCCTTTGAGGAAACCTACGACCTGGCAGTGGAGCGCCACGGGCTGGACGATCCCGGCTGACCGGTGGCCCCTTTTCCCCCTGTCAAAGCAAAAATCCTTTTTCGCCCCGCTTCGGCGGGGCCTTCTTTTTCTCAAAAAAAGAGAGCCGGCCATCCGACCAGCTCTCCGGGTTTTACCATGGAAACGGTGTTTTGCCAAGGAAATGCTTAGCAGCCGCAGCCATTGTCGCAGCCACAGCCGCATCCGCATCCGCCGTTGTTGTTGGTGTTGGTGCCGAAGTTGCCGCATCCGCCGCAGCAGATCAACAGCAGAATGATGATGATAATCCAGCTTCCGTTACCGTTGCACATATTTGTTTACCCCCTTTGTTGGTTGGTACATTGCATCCTATGCCGGGGGGTGAAAATGGGTGCAGAGGGGTGCTAAATTTTTTTGCTGCCGCATAAGGTAAGCGAAGGGGTATCAAGCCCCGAAAGGAGGGAGCGGATGATCTATCTGGACAACGCCGCCACCGGCTTTCCCAAACCACGGCGGGTGGTGCAGGCGGTAGGCCGGGCTTTGCAGATGTACGGGGCCAACCCCGGCCGCGGGGGCTATCCTTTGAGTTTGGCGGCAGGAGAACAGGTCTTTCGGGTGCGGCAGCAGCTGGCCCAGGAATATGGAACCGCCCCGGAGCAGGTGATTTTCACCTCCGGCTGCACCATGAGTATGAATCTGGTGCTCCAGGGCTGTTTGGCAAATGGCGGGGGACTTTTGACCTCCGCTTGGGAACACAACTGCGTGCTGCGCCCGGCAGCGGCTTTAGTGGGACGGGGCAAGGTGCGGTGGGAGCAGGTTCCGGGAACCGGGGCGGATCTGGTGGAGGGAATTGCCAGCCGGATCCGTGCCGACACCGCCTTGGTGGAGTGCACCCATGGCTCCAACGTCACCGGCCAGGTGTTTCCGGTGGGGGAGATCGGGGCGGTGTGTCATCAGATGGGGGTGCCCTTTGCGGTGGATGCCGCCCAAACCGGGGGCAGCCTGCCCTTAAACCTGAAGCGGGATCACATCGACTAC